>NZ_JACEXH010000063.1:0-17141 GCF_014525465.1 Actinotalea sp. JY-7885
CTGACGGCGGCCCGCCGCCAGGGCGGCGACGCCGGCCTCGACGTGGAGGTGCTCGCCGGCCTCGCACCGGCGGTCCGGCGACGGGCGCTGCGGCTGGCCCTGGTCGCGTCGGGGGCGCCCGCGGGGGCGGTGGCGCACCGCCACGTCGAGGAGGTGGACCGGTTGATCACGGACTGGCACGGGCAGGGCCCGGTGGCCCTCCCGGGCGGGGGCGTGGCGGTCCGCAGGTGTGGCAGGCTGACGCTCGTCCCACGCGCGACGGGGGGGCCGCGGTCGGGCTGAGCCCGCCGGTCCGGTCCGCGGTAGGAGACAGCGTGATCGAGCACAAGGAGCGGGCAGCGGTGGATGCGGCGGACATGGGCGACGACCTGGAGCGCGTGCTCCTGACCGAGGAGCAGCTGCAGGGCCGGCTCGACGAGCTCGCGGAGCAGATCGACGCGGACTACGCGGGGCGCGAGCTGCTGCTCGTGGGCGTCCTCAAGGGCGCCGTCATGGTCATGGCGGACCTGGCGCGGCGGCTGCACACGTCGGTCCAGATGGACTGGATGGCCGTGTCGTCGTACGGGGCGGGCACGACGTCGTCGGGCGTCGTGCGCATCCTCAAGGACCTCGACGCGGACCTCACGGGACGGCACGTGCTGATCGTCGAGGACATCATCGACTCGGGTCTGACCCTGTCGTGGCTGCTCGCCAACCTGCGCAGCCGCGGTCCGGCGTCGGTCGAGATCGCGACGATGCTGCGCAAGCCCGAGGCCGCCAAGGTCGAGGTGGACGTGCGCTACGTCGGCTTCGACATCCCCACCGACTTCGTCGTCGGCTACGGCCTGGACTACGCCGAGCGCTACCGCAACCTGCCGTTCGTCGGCACGCTCGCGCCCCACGTCTACGGCGACTGACGCCTCGCGGCGGGCCCCCACGCGGGCCCGCTGTCGGCTCCTGCCGGCGGAACGCACGGTGCCGGCCGGGAGTTCCCCGTCGCGCCCTGCGCGAACACGGGGCGGCGCAGGGGCACCCAGCGGGTAACGTGACCGCAGACCTGCCCCGCGACCAGGAGGGATAGGGCCCCGGCCCCGTCGCCCATGAACGTCAAGCGCCTCACCCGTGGTCCCGCTCTGTGGATCCTCCTGGCCGTCCTCATCCTGTGGCTCGGTGCCTCGTCCTTCTTCATGGGCACCGGCATCCAGCGCATCGACACCTCCGACGGCCTCGAGCTGCTCGCCGGGGACACGGTGGAGCAGGCCCTGATCGTGGACGGGCAGCAGCGCGTCGACCTGACCCTCACCGAGGACTTCGGTGACAAGGGCCGCAACGTGCAGTTCTACTACGTCGCGCCGCAGGGGCCGTCGGTCGTCGAGGCGATCGCCGACGCCGACCTCGAGGGCGGCTTCAACTCCGAGGTCCCGCGCACGACGTGGTGGGCGAGCCTGCTCAGCCTGATCCTGCCGTTCGTCATCATCCTGGGCCTGTTCTGGTTCCTCATGTCCCGGATGCAGGGCGGCGGCTCGCGCGTCATGCAGTTCGGCAAGTCCAAGGCGAAGCTGGTCTCGAAGGAGACGCCGCAGGTCACGTTCGCCGACGTCGCGGGCGTGGACGAGGCCGTCGAGGAGCTCCAGGAGATCAAGGACTTCCTGGCGAACCCCGCCAAGTTCCAGGCGGTCGGGGCGAAGATCCCCAAGGGCGTCCTGCTCTACGGCCAGCCCGGTACCGGCAAGACGCTCCTCGCACGCGCCGTCGCGGGCGAGGCGGGCGTCCCGTTCTACTCGATCTCCGGCTCGGACTTCGTGGAGATGTTCGTCGGCGTCGGTGCGTCGCGCGTGCGCGACCTGTTCGACCAGGCGAAGCAGAACGCCCCGGCCATCATCTTCATCGACGAGATCGACGCCGTCGGCCGCCACCGCGGGGCCGGCATGGGCGGCGGGCACGACGAGCGCGAGCAGACGCTCAACCAGATGCTCGTCGAGATGGACGGCTTCGACGTCAACGCGAACGTCATCCTCATCGCTGCCACCAACCGGCCCGACATCCTCGACCCCGCCCTGCTGCGCCCCGGGCGCTTCGACCGGCAGATCGCTGTGGACGCGCCCGACCTCAAGGGGCGCGAGCGCATCCTCAACGTCCACGCCAAGGGCAAGCCGATGGCGCCCGACGTCGACCTGCACGCCGTCGCGAAGCGCACGCCCGGCTTCACGGGCGCGGACCTCGCGAACGTCCTCAACGAGGCCGCCCTCCTGACGGCCCGCGGCGGCCTGCAGGTGCTCGGCAACCACGAGCTCGACGAGGCGATCGACCGCGTCATCGCCGGTCCGCAGCGCCGGACCCGGCTGATGAACGACAAGGAGAAGAAGATCACCGCGTACCACGAGGGCGGGCACGCCCTGGTGGCGGCGGCGCTGCGGTACACGGACCCCGTGACCAAGGTGACGATCCTCCCGCGCGGCCGGGCCCTGGGCTACACGATGGTCATGCCGGCCGAGGACAAGTACTCCACGACGCGCAACGAGCTGCTCGACCAGCTCGCGTACGCGATGGGCGGCCGCGTCGCCGAGGAGGTCGTGTTCCACGACCCGACGACCGGCGCCTCGAACGACATCGAGAAGGCCACCGCCATCGCGCGCAAGATGGTCACGCAGTACGGCATGAGCGAGAAGGTCGGCGCCGTGAAGCTGGGCCAGGACAGCGGCGAGGTCTTCATGGGCCGCGACATGGGCCACGGGCGCGACTACTCCGAGGAGGTCGCCGCCACCGTCGACGTCGAGGTCCGCCGCTTCATGGACTTCGCGCACGAGGAGGCGTACGAGATCCTCAACATGTACCGCGACGTGCTCGACACGCTCGTGGTCGAGCTGCTCGAGCGCGAGACGCTGAACCAGGCGGAGCTGGCGGAGATCTTCCGGCCGGTGACCAAGCGCGAGCCGCGCCAGGTCTGGCTCTCGAGCCCGGACCGCACCGTCTCGGACATCCCGCCGGTCCAGACCGCGCGCGAGCGGGCGACGTCGAACGGCCACCCCGTGGTGCCGCAGGACGAGGCCGCGGCCGCGCGTCCCGAGCACCCCGCGTCCCCGGTCGGGGAGGTCCCGCCCGGCGGCACCGTCGGTGGCGCGACCCCGAGCGACGACGGCTGGCCGAGCGGCAGGCCGTGGCCGAGCGACCGCTGAGCCGCACCATGACGCACATGGCGGACGACGTCCCGCTGCCGACCGAGTCGGGGACGCCACCCGACGTCGTCGTCGCGGACGGGGTGGCGATCCCGGTCCGCTACGACCACGCACGGGCCGAGCGCGCGGTGCGCGAGCTCCTGCTCGCCGTCGGCGAGGACCCGGACCGCGACGGGCTGCGGGACACGCCCGCGCGCGTGGCGAGGGCCTACGCGGAGATGTTCGCCGGGCTCCACATGGAGCCGGCCGACGTGCTGACCACGACCTTCGACCTCGGTCACGAGGAGATGGTGCTGGTCAAGGACATCGAGGTGTACTCCACGTGCGAGCACCACCTGGTGCCGTTCCACGGGGTCGCGCACGTCGGCTACATCCCCGGCGTCGACGGCAGGATCACGGGCCTGTCCAAGATCGCGCGGCTGGTGGACCTGTACGCACGGCGTCCGCAGGTCCAGGAGCGCCTCACGTCGCAGGTCGCGGACGCGATGGTGGAGATCCTGCAGCCGCGCGGCGTGCTGGTCGTGATCGAGTGCGAGCACCTGTGCATGTCCATGCGGGGCGTGCGCAAGCCGGGCTCCCGCACGGTCACCTCGGCGGTCCGCGGCCAGATGCGCGACGGCACGACCCGCGCCGAGGCGATGAGCCTCATCCTCGGCCGCTGACACCCGCGGGCGCCGCACCGTGTGCTGGTGCGTCGGCGGCGGTCCTGGGCCCCCCGCGCCGGCTCTAGGGTGGGGGCGTGCTGCACCCCGCTCCGCTGCCCGCGCACCTGACGGTGCTGGACCGGACGCTGGTGATGGGCGTCGTCAACGTCACCCCGGACTCGTTCAGCGACGGCGGCCGGTGGTTCGAGCCGGACGCCGCCGTCGCGCACGGCCTGCGGCTCCTCGCCGAGGGCGCCGACGTGCTCGACGTCGGCGGCGAGTCCACGCGACCCGGCTCCCAGCGTGTGGCGGTCGACGAGGAGCGCCGGCGCGTGCTGCCCGTGGTCCGCGAGCTCGTGGCCGCCGGCGCCGTCGTGAGCGTCGACACGACCCGGGCGGCGGTCGCGCGGGACGCCGTCGCCGCCGGCGCCCACCTCGTCAACGACGTCTCCGGCGGGCTCGCGGACCCGGCGATGGCCGACGTCGTCGCGCAGACCGGCGTCGCCTACGTCGCCATGCACTGGCGCGGGCACGCAGACGTCATGGACTCCCTCACGCACTACGACGACGTCGTCGCGGACGTGCGCGACGAGCTCGCGGGGCGGCTGGCGGCGCTCGAGGCCGCCGGGATCCGACGCGAGCAGGTCGTCCTCGACCCCGGGCTGGGGTTCGCCAAGGCCGGCCGCGACAACTGGCCCCTGCTCGCCCACCTGGACGCGCTGCAGGAGCTCGGTCGCCCGGTGCTCGTCGGCTCGTCCCGCAAACGCTTCCTCGGCCACCTCCTCGCGGGGCCCGACGGCGAACCCGCTGCCCCCACCGCGCGCGACCGCGCCACGGCGGCGATCAGCGCGCTGTCCGCCCTCGGCGGAGCCTGGTGCGTGCGCGTGCACGACGTGGCAGGCTCGGCGGACGCGGTGCGGGTGGCGGCCGCCTGGTCGGCGGCACGGGGCGACCGGACCGACGCAGGACGCAGTGCCACTCAGGACGGAGAGCATCGTGCATGAGCCCACCGCGGGTCCCCACGCCCGCGACCGCATCACCGTGTCCGGCATCGCGGCCACGGGCCACCACGGTGTGTTCGAGCACGAGCGCCGCGACGGCCAGACGTTCGTCGCCGACGTCACGCTCCACGTCGACACCCGGCCCGCCGCCGCGGAGGACCGCCTCGACCTGACCGTGCACTACGGCGTGCTGAGCGAGCAGGTGGCCGCCGTGCTGTCCGGCGAGCCGGCCGACCTCGTCGAGACGGTCGCCGAGCGGATCGCCGCCGTCGCGCTGGCCCACCCCGCCGTCGCGGCGGTCGACGTCGTGGTCCACAAGCCGCAGGCACCCCTCACCGTGCCGTTCACGGACGTCACGGTGCAGATCCACCGCGACCGCACGCACGCGCCGGTGGTCGCCGCGCCGCACGTCGGCCCGGGCGGCCCCGGCGAGCTCCCCGGTGCCCCGGCCGACCTGCTGCCGGAGCCCGTCGAGGCGACGGCGCTCTTCGTCCCCGACTGGGCCCGCGTCGAGGCCGCCCTCGTGCCGGTGGCCGCCCACGCCCGGCCCGCGACGGAGCACGCCCCGGACACGGGACCGGTCCTCGGCACCGGCGCCGGCACGGGTGTCGCCGCGGGCCCCGTGCCCGGCGTCGAGCCCGAGCCGGCGGACCGCCTCGACGCCGTGCCTGCGGAGCCGGTCGACGTCGTCCTGGCGCTCGGGTCGAACCTCGGCGCGAGCCACGACACGCTGCGGCAGGTCGTCCACGACCTCGCGGGAGTCCCCGGGCTCGAGGTCACGGCGGTCGCGCCGCTCGCCCGGACCCAGGCGGTCGGCGGGCCGGAGCAGGCCGACTTCCTCAACACCGTGGTCCTGGCCCGCACGACCCTGAGCCCGCGGGCGCTCCTGCACGCGTGCCAGGAGATCGAGGACGCGCACGGCCGCGTCCGCACCGAGCACTGGGGCCCCCGCACCATCGACGTCGACCTCATCGTGCACGGCTCGACCGTCGCGGCCGCCGACGACCTCGAGCTCCCGCACCCGCGCGCCCATGCGCGGGCCTTCGTCCTCGAGCCGTGGGCCCAGGTCGACCCCGGCGCCGTGCTGCCCGGGCTCGGCGGAGGACCGGTCGCCGCGCTCGCCCAGACGGCACCCGACCGCGGCGGCATCCGGTGGATGGCGCTCGACTGGTGGTCGACCCCGCAGTGAGGCACCCGTGATGAGACGCACACCGTGGCCCCGCCTGCTCGTCGTGGCGTTCGTCGCGACGGTCCTGACCTTCGGCGGCCTGCGGATCGTGGAGAGCCGGGGCGCCACGCTCCTGGCCGTCCCGCTCCTCGCGTCCGTCCTGGTCCTCGGCATCGCGGCGGTGGTGCTCGCCCTCGGCCGCTCCGTGCGCCTGTTCACGCAGGGCAAGCGGCCCGGTCTCGACCCGCTCCTCGCGGCGCGCACGGTGGTGCTCGCCACCGCGTCGGCGTACACGGGTGCGCTGCTCACCGGCTGGTACGCCGGGCACGTCCTGATCGTCCTGGGCGACCTCGCCATCCCAGCGCGGCGGGACCTGGCGGTGACCGCCGGGACGGCGATGGTGTGCACCGTCGTACTCGCCGTCGTCGGGCTCGTGGTCGAGCGCTGGTGCGAGGTGCCGCCGCCGGACGACGACGTCGAGGGCTCCGGCGCCTCCGCGCCGTCGGGCAGCGCTGCCTGACCTCCCCGCCGGCCGCGGGGCGACGCCGCCCCGGCTCCTCCCGCCGCGTGCAGGGCCCTCGGCCCCACCGCGCGCTGGTGCAAGGATGGTGGCCATGACCGGCCCCGACCCCCTGCCTGCCCGCGTCGACCCGGTGCCGCCGGTGGGCCCGCCGGGCGCGGAGCGCGACGCGGCCCCGGCGTCCTCGGCGAGCCCGTTCGACCCGGTCGGCGTGCGCTGGCAGTCGGTCTCCCCGCGGCTCACCAGCGCGCGCCTCGTGTCGGCGGCGATCTGGTTCGTCGTCCCGCTCGTCGGTGGCGCGGTGGCGGCGGCGCTCAGCGGCCTCGCCGGCCTGTGGTCGATCCCCGCGGTCATCCTGGTCGTGCTGGTCTGGATCGCCCTCGTGGTCCCGCGCCAGGTCCGGGCCTGGGGCTACGCGGAGCGCGAGGACGACCTGCTCATCCGCAAGGGCGTGATGTTCCGCTCGATCGTCGTCGTGCCCTACGGCCGGATGCAGTTCGTCGACGTCCAGGCCGGCCCCCTCGACCGCGCCTTCGGCATCGCCCGGGTCCAGCTCCACACCGCGTCGCCGGGCACCGACGCGGCCATCCCGGGCCTGCCGCCGGACGAGGCCTCGCGCCTGCGCGACCGCCTGGCCGCGCGCGGCGAGGCGCAGCTGGCGGGCCTGTGACCTCCACGCCCGACGCCGGCCCCGCGGCCGCCGGGCCGCCCGGTGAGCCGGTCTGGCACCGCGTCCACCCCGTCACGCCGGCGGTCAAGGGCTGGAAGATCATCGCCGTGCTGCTCGCGATCCTGGTCCAGCAGGTCGGCCCGGGGCTCGAGAACTGGGCGGACCTCGTCGAGGCGGTCGGGTGGGCGCCGATCCTCGGCGGCTTCGGGCTGTTCGTCCTCGCAGGGTTCGGCTACGCGGCGATCGCGTGGCGCATGACGCGCTACGGCGTGGACGCCGAGGCGGTGTACCTCAAGACGGGCGTGCTCTTCCGTCAGCACCGCACGGCCCGGCTCGACCGCGTCCAGGCGATCGACGTCGTCCAGCCGATCCTCGCCCGCCTGCTCGGGCTCGCCGAGCTGCGGTTCGAGGTCGCGGGCGGCTCGGACTCCTCGGTCCGCCTCGCGTTCCTCAAGGAGGAGTCCGCCCAGCGCCTGCGCAACGAGCTGCTCGCGCTCTCGGCGGGCATCGAGTTCGGCACCGAGGACCAACCCGAGGCGCCCGTCGCACCCGAGCGCGAGCTGCTGACGGTGCCGGTGGACCGGCTCCTGCTGTCGCTCGTCCGGTCGGTGACGATCGTGGTGCTCACGGTCGGGGTCGCCGGCGCGGTCGTCGCGATCATCGTCACGCGGCAGATCTCGCTCGCGTTCAGCCTCCTGCCGATGGTGCTCGGCGCCGGCGGCTACCTCTGGCAGCGCTTCGCCGGTGAGTTCAACTTCCGCGTGGCGCAGAGCCCCGACGGCATCCGGCTGCGGCACGGCCTGCTCGAGTCGCGCTCCCAGACCGTGCCGCCCGGCCGCGTCCAGGCCGTTCGCCTGACCCAGGCGTGGCTGTGGCGGCGCAAGGACTGGTGGCGCGTCGAGATGAACGTCGCCGGTTACGGCCAGGCGGAGAACCAGCAGACCGAGAGCGTGCTGCTCTCGGTGGGCGAGCGCGACGACGCCCTCCTCGCCCTCTGGCTCGTGCTGCCCGACCTCGGCGTCGCGGACCCGCGGGCGCTCCTCGACGAGGCGCTCTCGGGCACGGGGGCCACGGACCCGCGCGTCCTGACGTCCCCGCGGCGCGCGCGCTGGCTGGACCCGCTCTCGTGGCGCCGCACGGCGGTCGCGGCGACCGACCGCGCCCTGCTGGTCCGGTCCGGCCGCTTCGTGCGCCGGCTCGTCGTCGTGCCGCACGAGCGGACCCAGTCCCTCGGGCTCACGCAGGGTCCCCTGCAGCGGCGTCTGGGCCTGGCCACGGTGGTGCTGCACTCCACGCCCGGGCCCGTGTCGCCGTTCGTCCCGCACCTGGACGCGCGGGCCGCCGGCGCGCTGCTCCACGAGCAGGCGGACCGCGCGCGTCGCGCCCGCGCCACGGCCGGTCCGGAGCGGTGGATGCGGCCGGTGGCCCCGTGAGCGCACCCCAGCCGGGTCGGCTCGGCGTCGGGGTCGTCGGGGCGGGGCGGGTCGGTGCCGTCCTCGGCAACGCCCTGCGGGCGGTCGGCCACGCCGTCGTGGGCGCGAGCGGCATCTCCGAGGAGTCCCGCGAGCGGATCGCCACGATGCTGCCCGGCGTCCCGCACCTGGACGTCCCCGAGGTCGTCGAGCGCGCCGAGCTCGTGCTGCTCACGGTGCCCGACGACGCGCTGCCCGAGCTCGTCGCGGGCCTCGCGGCGCTCGGTGCGTGGCAGCCGGGCCAGATCGTGGTGCACACCGCGGGCGCGCTCGGGGCCGACGTGCTCGCTCCGGCGCGCGAGCGGGGCGTCATCCCGCTCGCGATCCACCCGGCCATGACCTTCACGGGCACGTCCATGGACCTCGGGCGCCTGACCGGCTGCACGTTCGCCGTCACCGGCCCGGGGCCCGTCCTGCCGATCGGCCAGGCGCTCGTCGTGGAGATCGGGGGCGAGCCCGTGGTGGTCGCCGAGGAGGCGCGCCCGCTCTACCACGCGGCCCTCGCGCACGGCGCGAACCACCTCGTCGTCCTCGTCGCGCAGGCGGCGCACGCGCTCGCCGCAGCGGGCGTCGCGAGCCCGGACCGCGTGCTGGCGCCCCTGCTGGGGGCGGCGCTCGACGGCGCCCTGCGCACGGCGCAGTCGGCGGGCGAGGGCACGGCGTCGGCGGCGAGCGGGGTGGCGGCGCTCACCGGCCCCGTGGTGCGCGGCGACAGCGGGACGGTCGCCTCGCACCTCGAGCAGCTCGGCGCCCTCGCCGGACGCGACCCGTGGGCGGCCGACGTGCCGCCCAGCTACCGGGCCCTCGCCCGCGCCGCCACGGCGCGCGCGCTCGCGGGCGGCCGCATCACCACCAGCCAGGCGCGCGACCTCCTCGACGTCCTCGCCGACCCCCAGGAGGACCGATGACCCCCCGACTCGTGCGGACCCGCTCCCAGCTCGCCGACGCGCTCGCCGCACCCGCGGCGTCCCTCGGCCGGCGGGCCGTCGTGATGACCATGGGCGCCCTGCACGAGGGCCACCTCGCCCTCGTACGCGCCGCGCGCGAGCGGGCCGACCAGGTCGTGGTGACGATCTTCGTGAACCCGCTGCAGTTCGGTGCGGGGGAGGACCTCGAGCGGTACCCGCGCGACCTGGACGGCGACCTCGCGCTGCTCGCCGGTGCGGGGGCCGACGTCGTCTTCGCGCCCGGGGTGGAGGAGGTCTACCCGGGCGGTGAGCCGCTCGTGCGGGTCAGCGCGGGGGCGCTCGGCGAGCGCCTCGAGGGGGCGCACCGTCCGGGCCACTTCGACGGCGTGCTCACCGTCGTCCTCAAGCTCATGCACCTCGTGCGGCCCGACGTCGCGCTCTTCGGCCAGAAGGACGCCCAGCAGCTCATGGCGGTGCGGCGCATGGTGCACGACCTCGACGTGGACGTCGAGGTCGTGGCGGTGCCCACGGTGCGCGACCCCGACGGTGTCGCGCTCTCGTCCCGCAACGCCTACCTCGACGCGGAACAACGGACCCGGGCGCGCGTGTTGTCCAGAGCACTCCGTGCGGCGCAGGACGCCGCCGGGGACGGCGCCCCGGCCGAGACGGTCCGGCAGGCGGCGGTGGACGTGCTCGCGGCCGAGCCGGGTGTCGTGGTCGACTACGTCGCCCTGGTGGACGACACGGCGTCCGACGTCGCCCCGGACCACGTCGGACCGGCGGTGCTCGCCGTGGCGGCCCGCGTGGGGACGACGCGACTGATCGACAACGTGGTGCTGCACCTCGAGGAGGGGCGATGACCGACACGACCGGCACGGGCTCGACCAGGACCTGGCTCCGCACGATGATGACCGGCAAGATCCACCGCGCGACAGTCACGGACGCGGATCTCGACTACGTCGGCTCCGTGACCGTGGACGCGTCCCTGCTCGAGGCGGCGGACATCCTCCCCGGGCAGCAGGTCGACGTCGTGGACGTCACCAACGGCGCGCGCCTGACCACCTACGCGATCGCGGGGGAGCCGGGCTCGGGCGTCGTCTGCCTCAACGGTGCGGCGGCGCACCTGATCCACCCCGGCGACGTCGTCATCCTCATCGCCTACGCGCAGATGCCGGACGACGAGGCGCGCACGTACTCGCCCCGCGTCGTGCACGTCGACGAGCGCAACCGCATCGCGGACCTCGGCAGCGACCCCGGTGCCGCCCCGGCGCGCCTGCGCACCGCGGCGATCGCGTGGGCCGCGAGCCGGTGAGGCTCGGGACCCGGCTGGCCGCTCCCGAGCCGGGCTGGACCGCGCAGGCCGACGTCGTGGTCGTGGGTTCCGGCATCGCGGGCCTGACGGCGGCGCTGCGCCTGCGCACGCGCGTGCCGCGGGTGCTGCTCGTGACCAAGGGCGCGCTCGCCTCGGGCTCGACCGTCTGGGCCCAGGGTGGCATCGCCGCGGCGCTCGACCCCGGCGACTCGCCCGCGGCGCACCTGACCGACACGCTCACGGCCGGCGCCGGCCTGTGCGACCGGTCGGCCGTCGAGGTCCTGGTCACGCAGGGCCCCGCCCGCGTGCGCGAGCTCGCCGCGCTCGGGACGCGGTTCGACGTCGAGCACGACGGCACCATCGCCCTGACGCGCGAGGGCGGGCACGGCGCCGACCGGATCGCGCACGCCGGCGGGGACGCGACGGGAGCGGAGATCTCCCGGGCCCTCGTGGCGCAGCTCGACGCGGTGCGCAGCGATCCGGGCATCGAGGTGATCGAGCACGCGCTGGTCCTGGACCTGCTCACCGCCGCGCCCGACGCCGACGGTCGGCCCGGCCCGGTGTGCGGCGCGACCCTGCACGTCATCGGCGAGGGCACCCGCGACGGCGTCGGCGCCGTCCTGGGCCGCGCCGTCGTGCTGGCCACCGGCGGCATCGGCCAGGTCTTCCAGTCCTCGACCAACCCGGTCCAGGCGACGGGCGACGGTCTCGCGGCGGCGCTGCGCGCGGGCGCGGCCGTCGCCGACGTCGAGTTCGTGCAGTTCCACCCGACCGTGCTGTGGCTGGGCTCGGGCGTCAAGGGCCAGCTCCCGCTGGTCTCCGAGGCGGTGCGCGGCGAGGGGGCGATGCTGCTGGACACCGACGGCGTCCGCTTCATGCCGGACGTCCACCCGCTCGCCGAGCTGGCGCCGCGCGACGTGGTCGCCCACGCGATCGTCCGGCGCATGGCCGAGACGGGCTCGGACCACGTGCTCCTCGACGCGCGCCACCTCGGCGCCGACTTCCTGCGCGGGCGCTTCCCGACGATCCACGACCGCCTGCTCGCCGAGGGCATCGACCTCACCACGGGGCTCGTGCCGGTCGCGCCCGCCCAGCACTACCACTCTGGTGGGGTGGTGACGGACCTGCAGGGGCGGGCCGACGTCGACGGGCTCTACGCCGCGGGCGAGGTGGCGTGCACCGGCGTGCACGGCGCCAACCGGCTGGCCTCGAACTCCCTGCTGGAGGGCCTCGTCTTCGCGCACCGGGCCGCCGAGCAGATCGCGGCGCGCGTCGGCGCCGGCGACCTGCCGCAGCGCGAGCCCGTCGAGCGCCCGGGTGACCCCTCCCTCGTCGCGGGGGCGGCGCGCAGCCGGATCCAGCGCATCGCGCAGCGCGGCCCCGGCGTCATCCGCACGGGGGAAGGGCTGGCCGCGGCCGTCGCGGCGCTCGCGGCCGTGCCGACCCACGCCGACGTGACGCCGGGCGTCGTCGCGGCGCCGCAGACGGCCGAGTGGGAGACGACGAACCTGCACACGGTCGCGTCCGTGCTGACGCTCGCCGCGCTCGAGCGCACGGAGAGCCGCGGCGGGCACTACCGGCAGGACCACCCGGACCAGGAGCCGGCGTGGCTGCGCCGCGTCGCCGTGCGGCTCGACCCGGACGGCTGCCTCGACGTGGCCGCGGGACCGCTCCTGGCCGACCCGGACGCGTCACCCGTGTTCGTCTAGCACCACCGGCGCCCGCGCCGCGGGCGTCGCTCCGCTCGTCGTGAGGGGGACCACGATGGACAGCAGCAGCACCAGCACGACCACCACCACGGACGCCGCTGCCGCTACCGCCACCACCGCGGCGCGCGCGGAGTTCGACCGCCAGGCGGCGACGCTGCTGGCCGCGGCCCGGGAGACGGCCGGCGCCGCGACGCACGAGCGCCTGCGCGAGCTGGTCGCCCGGCTGCGGCCGCTGGCGGCTGCGCAGCCGTGGGAGGGCGTCGACCCCGCGTCGGGCCGGGTCCCGTTCCTGCTCGTCGCCTCGCGCGAGCTGCTGCCGGTCGACGTCATGATGCGCCGGGCGACGCTCGCCGGGCGGAGCCGGCCCGGGTTCGTCGACCGTTCCTTCGAGCCGGGCTCGCTCCGGACGTTCGTGCCGCCGCCCGGGACCGTCGTGCCCGACGCGCAGGCCTACCTCCTGCTCGACGTCGAGCGCGGCGAGGAGTTCTGCGGCGTCGTGCCGAGCACCGCGATGGACGTGGTCGCGCAGCGCGGCCGGACGCTCCTGACCATCGAGGAGGGCGTGGGGTTGCTCACCCACCACCCCGGCGTGCTCGTGAAGAACCGGTGCTTCTCGCTCGGCGGCTCGCGCTGCGGCGACCGGCGCGTGCCGGCGCTGTGGATCAGCCAGGGAGCTCCCAAGCTGGGCTGGTGCTGGGAGGGCAACCCGCACACCTGGTTGGGCCTGGCGTCGGCGGGGAGCCGCGTCGCCGCCTGAGGTGGGCGGCGCGGCGTGCCGGGGACGCGCCCGGGCTCACTCGACGGGCCGACCCGCCGCCCGCCACGCGCCGGTGCCGCCGGCGACGTTGACCACGTCGTGGCCCTGCTGCCCGAGCCAGGCCGCGACCTGGCCGGAGCGCCCGCCCGACTCGCAGATGACGTAGACCTCGCCCTCGAGCGACGTCACCTCGCCCGCCCGCTCGACGAACTCGCTGAGCGGCACGTTCACGGCGCCGGGCACGTGACCGGACTCGAACTCGTGGACCTCGCGCACGTCGACGACCGTCGCCTCGGCGTCGTCGGCGAGGGCCTGCTGCAGGGTGGTGACGTCGATCTCGCGCACGGTGTCCTCCGGTCGGGTGCCTGGACCCGACGCTACCCGCCGCCCGGACGCTAGCGTGCTGCCGTGCCGCACCCTCCGACGCCCGGCCCCGCCGCCCCCACGCCGACCGTCCCCGGGCTCGCCGCCCTCGTGGGCGTCGCGCTCGACGAGGACCTCGGGCCCGCGCCCGGTCGAGACGTCACGACCCAGGCCACCGTGCCCGCGGACGCCCTGGGGACCGCCCACCTGGCGGCACGCGCCGACGGCGTCGTCGCCGGTCTGGCCGCGGTCGACGAGGTGCTGGGTCAGGTCGCGGAGCGCCTCGGCCTGCCGGTGCCGGACGCGCGGCTGCGCGTCGCCGACGGCGCCCGCGTGCGCGCCGGCGACGTCCTCGCGGACGTGACGGGTCCCGTGCAGGTGCTGCTGGTCGCCGAGCGCACGCTGCTCAACGTCGTCAGCCGCGCGTCCGGCGTCGCGACGCACACGCGCCGGTGGGCGGACGCCCTCGCGGGCACCGGCGCCACCGTGCTCGACACCCGCAAGACGACGCCCGGCCTCCGAGCGCTGGAGAAGCACGCCGTGCGCGCGGGCGGCGGCGCCAACAAGCGCATGGGCCTCTACGACGTCGCGATGGTCAAGGACAACCACGTCGTCGCCGCCGGGTCGATCGCCGCCGCGGTGGCGGCGGTCCGGGACCGCTTCGGCGACGTCGAGGTCCAGGTCGAGGCGGACACCCTCGCGCAGGCCATGGAGGCGCTCGACGCGGGTGCGCGCTTCCTGCTGCTCGACAACATGCCGACCCCCGTGCTGGCCGACGTCGTGGCGGCGGTCCGCGCGCGCGAGGCCGAGACCGGGTACGTCGCCCTGGAGGCGACCGGGAACCTCACGCTCGACCGCGCGGCCGAGGTGGCCGCGACGGGCGTCGACCACCTGTCGGTGGGCGGGCTCACGCACTCCTCGCCGATCCTCGACGTCGCGCTGGACCTCGTAGGATCGGTCGGTGACCTCCCCGGCTGACCCCACACCCGCGCCTGCGCCTGCGGCCGCCGAGCCCGTGCTCGACGACCTCCCCGAGCAGCTGAAGGTGCGCCGCGAGAAGCGCGAGCGGCTCATCGCCGAGGGGGGCGAGGCCTACCCCGTGGGCGTGCCCGTGACCGCCACGATCGCGCAGGTGCGCGCGGCGCACGGCGACCTGGCGGCCGGCGAGGAGACCGACGTCGAGGTCGGCGTGGCCGCGCGGGTGGTCTACCTGCGCACGACGGGCAAGCTGTGCTTCGCCACCCTGCAGGACGGCGAGGGCAACCGGCTCCAGGCGATGCTCAGCCAGGCCGTGGTCGGTGAGGAGTCGCTGGCGCGGTTCAAGTCCGACGTCGACCTCGGCGACCACCTGTTCGTCCACGGCCGTGTCATCAGCTCGCGCCGCGGCGAGCTGAGCGTGTTCGCCGACGACTGGCGCGTCGCGGCCAAGGCCCTGCGTCCGCTGCCGGTGCTCCACAAGGACCTGTCCGAGGAGGCGCGCGTGCGCCGCCGGTACGTGGACCTCATCGTCCGGCCGCAGGCGCGCGACATGGTGCGGATGCGCGCGGCCGTGCTCCGCTCGCTGCGGGACAACTTCCACCGCCGCGGGTACCTCGAGGTCGAGACGCCCATGCTGCAGGTCGTCCAGGGCGGCGCGAGCGCACGCCCCTTCACCACGCACATGAACGCGTTCGACCTCGACCTCGTGCTGCGGATCGCTCCGGAGCTGTTCCTCAAGCGCGCCGTCGTCGGCGGCGTGGAGCGCGTCTTCGAGATCAACCGCAGCTTCCGCAACGAGGGGGCCGACGCGACACACTCACCCGAGTTCGCGACCCTGGAGGCCTACGAGGCCTACGGCGACTACGACACGATGGCGGAGCTGACGCGCGACCTCGTCCAGACCGCGGCCCAGGACGCCCTCGGCACGACCACCGTGACGCTCGCGGACGGCACCGAGTACGACCTGGGCGGCGAGTGGACCGCGCTGAGCCTGTACGGCTCTCTCTCCCACGCCTTGGGCGAGGAGATTTCTCCGCAAACGCCGGATGTTGATCTTCTGCGACTTGTGGAACGTTTCGACCTGCAGATCGACCGCGCCCGGATGACGCACGGAAAGCTCGTCGAAGAGCTGTGGGAGCACCACGTCGGAGATCATCTTGTCGCCCCGACATTCGTCCGTGACTTCCCCGTCGACACGAGCCCGCTGACGCGCGACCATCGCACCGTCCCCGGCGTAGTGGAGAAGTGGGACCTGTACATCCGCGGGATCGAGACGGCGACGGCCTACTCCGAGCTCGTGGACCCCGTCATCCAGCGGCGCCGCTTCGAGGCGCAGGCCCGGCTGGCGGCCGCCGGCGACGACGAGGCGATGCGCCTCGACGAGGACTTCCTCGAGGCGATGGAGTTCGGGATGCCGCCCGCGGGTGGCATGGGGATGGGCATCGACCGCCTGCTCATGGCGCTCACCGGCCTGAACATCCGCGAGACGATCCTCTTCCCGTTGGTCAAGCCGCTCGCCTGAGCGCGGGTCCCGGGGTCACCGCCGCGTCGTAGCATGGGGGTGTGGATCCCGCACTCCAGGTCGTCGCCGCACTGGTCCCGTCGATCGGTGTCGGCGCGGTGTTCTGGTTCGCGATGCGGTCGATCATCCAGGCGGACCGCCGCGAGCGGCAGGCGATCGCACGCCTCGACGCGCAGGCCCGCGAGTCGGCCGGCGGGGATTCCCCCGAGCAATAACGCGCATAATTCCTCGTTGTCAATTTCGTCTTTCTGTGCACCGCGGAGGTACGCTCCTTGTCATCCGCGGAAACTCCGGCAGAAGGACATGGCGATGGCACAGAAGGTTCAGGTCGTCCTCGTCGACGACCTCGACGGCGGAACGGCTGAGGAGACGGTGTCCTTCGCCCTCGACGGTGTCTCCTACGAGATCGACCTGAGCGCGGCGAATGCGGCCGAGCTGCGCGAGTCCTTCGCACGCTGGGTCGGCCACGGCCGGCGCGTCGGCGGGCGTTCCCGCGGCGGCGCCCGGCGGGCGTCCGGCGGCTCGGGGCGCGCGGCGAGCGGCCAGAGCCAGGAGATCCGCGAGTGGGCCCGGGCCAACGGCTTCACGGTCAACGAGCGTGGACGCATCCCGGCCGAGGTCAAGGCGGCGTACGACGCCCGCTGAGGCGCCCGCACCCTGACACGCGAAAGGCCCGCCTGCACCAGCAGGCGGGCCTTTCGCGCTGTCCGCCCCCGACCGCGCCCGGCCCGGTTCTGGCACGGATCCGGGCGCCGGAGCACCCGGATCCGTGCCAAAACTGGCGTCGCCCGGCGGGGTGGGCGGGTCAGGGGCGGCGGGCCGTGAGCTCGCGGACGGCGGCGTACTGCTCGCGCACGTGCGGCGTCGCGGGGGCCGTGTGCACCTCGCTCGGGGCCCCGGCCCACGCCGGCGCCGGCACGCCGGTGCCGCCCTGCGCGGTGGCGAGGACCCAGGCCGCCTGG
>NZ_JACEXH010000064.1:0-17100 GCF_014525465.1 Actinotalea sp. JY-7885
GCGGCCGGCTCTATGACGGGCGGCGTCCAGACCTCGTCGTGCAGGGGGGCGGCGCCGGCCAGCGCGTCGGCCCGGGGAGCGAGCGGGATGGAGGGAGCGGCAGCCGCGTCGTCGGCCTCGCGGTGGCTCGTGCTGGGCGCCGGGGCCTCGGCGTCGGCGCCGCGGGAGCGCCGGCGCGGGAGCCCGCCGCCGGTCGTGCCGTCGGTGAGGGCGTCGAGGTCGACCTCCTCGGCGGGGTTCTCGGCGGAGCCGTAGGCACCGGGCGCGACGTCCTGGACGTGGGTGGGCGCGGGGGCGTACGCGGTGTCGTGGACGACCTCGGCGGCCACCTCCGGCCGCACGAACGCCTCCGGCTTCGCCGCGGCCTGCGCCGGACGCCCGGGCGCGGTGAGCGGGATGGCGGCCGGGTCGAGGAACAGGACGCGCGGCATGCGGATGGTCGCGAGCGTGCCGCGGCCGTCGGGCCCCATCGTCAGGGCGACCGACGCGCCGAGGCGCGCCGCGATGCGTCCGACGACGAACATGCCCAGGCGCTGCGAGCCGAGCACGTCACCGGCCGACGTCGTGCGGATCTTCTCGTTCGCGTCGGCGAGCTCCTCCGGCGTCATGCCCAGGCCCTGGTCGAGGATCGTGATGAGCACGCTCTCCTCGTCGATGCCCGTCGAGACGTGCACGGGGGTGCCCGGCTCGGAGAACACCGTGGCGTTCTCGAGCAGCTCGGCCATGAGGTGGGCGGCCGGCAGGGCCGTGTGACCGAGCATCATCGGGTCGACCGGCAGGTCGAGCTGCACACGCTCGTAGTGCTCGATCTCGGACGAGGCGGTGCGGATGACGTCGGACAGCGGCAGCGCTTCGCGCAGACGCCGGCCGGTGTCGATGCCCGCGAGCACGAGGAGCGACTCGGCGTTGCGGCGCATCCGGGTCGCGAGGTGGTCGAGCCGGAAGAGGTCCGCGAGCGTCTTGGGGTCCTCCTCCGAGCGCTCGAGCGCGTCGATGAAGGACAGCTGGCGGTTGAGGAGCACCTGGTCGCGGCGGGCGACGTTGACGAACATCTCGGCGATCGAGCCACGCAGCGCGGCCTGCTCCTTCGCGACCTGGATCGTGGTCGCGTTGACCTCGTTGAACGCGGCGGCCAGCTGGCCGACCTCGTCGCGGCTGGTCACGGGGATCTGCGTGAGCATGAGGTCGGGCACCTGGCCCGGGACGGCCACCTGGTCCACGAGGCGCGGCAGCTCGTCGCGCACGTTCGCGGCCGCCTCCGTCAGGCGGCGCAGCGGCACGGTGATCTGGCGGGCGATCACCAGGGCGATGGCGACGGAGGCGACCAGCGCCGCGAGGGCGACGAGCGTCGTGACGATGGCCGTGCGGGCGGCGGCTCCGGAGACGTTCGCGGCGCGGTTCTGGGCGGCCAGGCGCAGCTCGTTCTCGAGCGGCCCGAAGGCCTCGATCTCGGCGTCGGCCGCCTCGACCCAGTCCACGGGCTCGATGAAGTCGAAGTTCTGGCCCTCACCCGTGGCGATCAGGGTCCGGTAGGAGTCGTACGACTGGAACCCGTTGAAGGAGGCACCCAGCGGCGGCACGACGACGTCGTCGCCGAGCTCCAGCCCACGCACCGTGGAGGACGCCTGCTGGTGGCGGACCTTGGACGCCGGGAACAGCGTGGCGAGCTGGAGGACCTCCGTGGTCGCTCGCGAGCCGGCGAGCACCTGCGCACCGCGCGCCTGCTCCTCGCGGTAGTCCTCGGTCAGCGACGCGAGGTCGGCCTGCGCGGAGACGATGGCGGCCAGGCGGCGGTCGTCGAGGGCGTCGGCGACGTTCGCGGAGAAGGCGATCGTGTCCTCGATGAGGCGCGTGTAGTTCGTCACGACCGAGCTCATGGGGACGTTGCTGGCGTCGACACGGGTGCGGGCGCTCTCCAGGCCCTCGAGCGTCGAGCGCAGGTCCCGCACCGCGGCCGTGACGGCCGGGTCGAGCGTGCCGAGGTCCACGTCGGCGATCGCCGCGTCGAGGACCGCGACCTGCTCGGCCGTCGCCTCGCGCGTCCCGTCCACCGGGGCGCGGTCCGGGCTCGCCGTGACCGGGTCCACGAAGGGCAGCGCGGCGGCACGCTCGTCCTGGAGCGCGACCGCGAGCTCGCGCGACTCCTGGAGGGCACGGAGCAGAGTCGTCACGGTCTGCGCGGTCCGTGCCGTCTCGACCGTCTGCAAGGACACCTGGCCCGCGAGGGCGAGGATCACGAGCACAGGCACGGAGAGGGCCGCGAGGACCTTCCCGCGGATGCCCAACCTGCGAAGCATGGTGTCTCCTTCACAGTGCAGCGGTGCGCACCGGTGCACAGAGTGCTGGATGACGACGAGGGACCGGGATGGTTCCTGCCGTCCACGACACATCGGCCAGGTGAGGGCCCGGCATTAGGACCAGGGGGAGGCAGTGTGGTCCGCGCCACACCGTAGCGGGTGTTTTTCACCCGACTGGGAGACTTCGCCCATGAGATTCGTGCGCATCGTCACCCCCGGCGGCCCCGAGGTGCTCCTCCCCACGACCGGACCCGACCCCGAACGCGCGCCCGGTGAGGTCCTCGTGCAGGTCACGGCCGCGGGCGTGAACAACGCGGACCTGCTCCAGCGTGCGGGTCACTACCCCCCGCCCCCCGGCGCACCGGACTGGCCGGGTCTGGAGATCTCGGGCACCGTCCTGGCGGCCGACGCCGGCTCGGGCTGGTCGCCCGGCGACGCGGTCGTCGGGCTCCTCGCCGGGGGCGGCTACGCGGACCGCGTCGTCGTGCCCGCGGCCCAGCTGCTGCCCGTGCCCGACGGCGTGGACCTCGTGGCCGCGGCGGCCCTCCCCGAGGCCCTGTGCACGGTGTGGTCGACGTTCGAGGCGGCTCGCCTGTCGCCCGGCGAGTGGGTGCTGGTCCACGGCGGGTCGGGCGGCATCGGCACGATCGCGCTCCAGGTCGCGGCGGCGCTCGGCGCACGCGTGGTCACGACGGCGGGTGGTCCCGAGCGCGCGCAGCGGTGCCTCGAGCTCGGCGCCGTCGCGGCGATCGACCACCGCGGGGAGGACTTCGTCGCGCGCACGCGGGAGGTCACCGCGGGGCACGGCGCCGACGTCGTGCTCGACGTCGTGGGCGCCGCCTACCTGGCGCGCAACCTCGAGGTGCTCGCGACCGGCGGGCGGCTGGCCGTGATCGGGATGCAGAAGGGGCGCCGGGCGGAGCTCGACCTCGGGCTCCTCCTGACCCGGCGTGCCACCGTGCTCGGCACGACCCTGCGCTCACGCCCCGCGAGCGAGAAGGCGGCGATCGTCGCGGGCGTGCGCGAGCACCTGTGGCCGCTGGTCGCCGACGGCCGCATCCGCCCGGTGGTGCACGCCACGGTGCCGCTCGAGCGGGCGGGCGACGCCCACGCCGAGCTGGCGGCGGGCGGGGTCTTCGGCAAGCTGCTGCTCGTCCCGTGACGCCGCCGGCGGGCGGCGCCGCGGCCCTCAGGCCAGGAGGCCGCGCGCGAGCGCCGGCGCCAGCACGGGGGTGAGCGGCAGGCGCGGCAGCAGCGTCGCCTGCACCGCGTGGTACAGGTCGGCCTTGCCGCCCCAGACCGTCCGCGAGACGCGGTTCTCCTCGTCGAGCTCGTGCCACCACGAGCCGCCCTCGCGGTCCAGGAGGTGGGTGTCGGCGTAGTCCCACCACGTCGCGTACCAGGCCTCGAAGCGCTCGTCGCCGGTGACGGCGTGGAGGGCGGCGGCCGCGCCGAGCGCCTCGCACAGCACCCAGTGCATCCGCATCCGGACCACCGGCTCCCCCGACCAGTCGACGGTGTAGACGAAGCCCGGCGCGCCGTCCACGTCCCAGCCCTGCGCGACGGCCGCCTCGAAGAGCGCGACGGCGTCGTCGAGCAGCCACGGCTCGACCGGGCGCCCGGCGGCCTCGAGGGCGGCCCGTACGTGCAGCGTCAGGCGGGCCCACTCGAGCCAGTGGCCGACGGTCGCGCCGTAGGGGCGGAAGGGGTGCGCCGGGACGTCGCGGTTGTAGTCGAGCAGGGGCTGCCAGTCGGCGTCGAAGTGCTCCGGCAGGCGCCACCCGTTGCCCCGGGCCAGGCCGTGGACCACGCGCTCCACGATCCTGGCCGCGCGCTCGAGCCACGCGACGTCGCCCGTGACGTCGGCCGCCGCGAGGTAGGCCTCGACGGTGTGCATGTTCGCGTTGACGCCGCGGTACGCCTCGGTGGTGGTGAACGCCCGGTCCCAGGACTCGACGACCATGCCCGCCTCGTCGTCCCAGAAGTGGCGCAGCTGCACCGCGAGGGCCTCGTCGAGCAGCTCGCGCGCCCCGGGGCGGCCGGCGGCGGCCGCGCTGGCGGTCGCGAGGACCACGAAGGCGTGGGGGTAGGCGTCCTTCGCGGTCGCGGCGTCGTCGTGCGGCCCGTCGGGACCGACCGCGGCGAACCAGCCGCCGTGCTCCGCGTCGCGGAAGCGGCCGGCGAGCGCCGCGAGGCCGTGGTCGACGAGCGGCGCGCACCCGGGACGGCCCAGCAGCGCGCCGAGGGCGTAGACGTACGTCATCCGGCACGTGACCCACAGCTCGGTGGGGAGCCCCGGCTCGAGCCGGCCCCGCTCGTCGAGCCGGCCGAACCCGCCCTCGGCCACCCGGGACGCGCGACCGAAGTCCAGCAGGCGGTCGGTCTCGCCCTCGAGCCAGCGGTGGTGAGCGGGCGCGGACAACCAGGCCATGCGGTACTCCCAGGTCGGGGCGGGCGGCTGCGGTCACCGTACCGGGCGCATCGGGGCGTCCAGGGGGATGATGGACGGATGGACACGGCCCAGCCGGACGACACCGACGCCACCAGCACCGCCGGCCCCGAGGAGGAGGCGCCCGACGCCACCTACATCGGCCAGCCCGCGAAGGTCATGCGGATCGGCACGATGGTCAAGCAGCTGCTCGAGGAGGTGCGGAGCTCACCCCTCGACGAGGCGGCACGCGGGCGGCTCGCGGAGGTGCACGAACGGTCCCTGCACGAGCTCGAGGACGGCCTGTCCCCCGACCTGGTCGACGAGCTGCGGCGGATCTCGCTGCCGTTCGAGGACGACAACCCCACCGAGGGCGAGCTGCGCGTCGCGCAGGCGCAGCTGGTCGGGTGGCTCGAGGGCCTCTTCCACGGCCTGCAGACCGCGCTCATCGCCCAGCAGATGTCCACCCAGGCCCAGCTCGCGCAGATGCGCCGCGGGCTGCCGCCGGGCGTGGCCGCGCAGCTCCAGGCGCCCGGCGCCCCGCCCGGTCCCAGCATGGCCGGCGGCGACGAGCGCCGCGCCCCCGGGCAGTACCTGTAGCGGCGGCGGTGACGGCGCCGCGGGACGCTACGCGCTCACGCACCGTCCGGAGGCGTGCGGCGGCGCGACGTCAGCGCGATGGCCGCGGAGACGAGCACGAGCCCGACGACGTCGACGGGGTGCGGCCACTGCCGCAACGCCACGGCGCCCACGACGGCCGCGGTCGCGGGCAGCAGGGCGAGGAGCACCGCGAACGTCGCCGAGCTCACACGCCGCAGGACCGTCTGCTCGAGCGCGTAGGGCACCACGGAGGACAGCACGGCGACGGCGACGACCGCCAGGACGAGCGCGGGCGAGGTCAGCACCGGTGCCCCGCGGCCGGCGAGGACCGGCGCCCAGACCAGCGCGCCCGCGGCCATCGCGACGGCCAGCGAGGTGACGCCGTCGTGCCCGACGGCGACGCGGCGCCCCAGCACGACGTAGCCCGCCCAGCAGGCCGCGGCGGCGAGGATCAGCGCCAGCCCGAGCACGACCTCGCCCTCGCCCGTGCTCAGCGTCACGCCCGCCAGGAGGACGACGCCGACGGCGGCGAGCCCGATCGCGAGCCGGTCGCGCCAGCCCGAGCCGGTCAGCGCCGCGACGGCGACCGGACCGATGAACTCGATCGCCACGGCGGTGCCGAGCGGCAGGTGCTCGATCGCCAGGTAGAACGTGACGTTCATGGTCGCCAGGACCACCCCGAAGGCGACGGCGGCGCCGAGCGAGCGGCGCGTCCACGGGGTGCGCCACGGGCGCCGCCAGGCCAGCAGCACGAGCGCGGCCACGACCAGTCGGAGCCACGCGACCCCGGCGGCGGGGATGCGGTCGAAGAGTCCGATCGCGACGGCGGCCCCGCCGTACTGGGCCAGGCCCGAGACGACGAACAGCGCGGGTGCCGGCACCCGCGCGACCACGGCACCGGCGCCCGACCTCACCGCGTCACCCTACGACCCCGGGACGACGCCGACCCGGCGGGTCCGGCGAGGTGCCGGACCCACCGGGTCGGTCGGTCGTGCGCGGGTGCGAGCGGTCAGCCCTTGACCGAGCCGGCCAGCAGGCCGCGGACGAAGTAGCGCTGCAGCGAGAGGAACACGATGAGCGGCACGAGCATGGCGACGAACGCACCCGACGACAGCAGGTGCCAGGTCTCCCCGCGGCTGCCCGCGAGGCCCGCGAGGCGCACCGTGAGCGGCGCGACCTGGGACTGCGAGCCGAACACGAGCGAGACCAGCAGGTCGTTCCACACCCACAGGAACTGGAAGATGCCGAACGCCGCGATCGCCGGGATGAGCAGCGGCATGAGCACCTGGAAGAAGATCTGCACGTGCCCGGCGCCGTCGACCCGGGCCGCCTCGACGAGGGACGGCGGGATGTCCTTCATGAAGTTGTGCAGCAGGAAGATGGCCAGCGGCAGCGCGAAGATCGAGTGCGAGAGCCACACCGGCCAGAACGTGCCGGCGATGTCCCAGTTCACGTACTGCGTCAGCAGCGGGATCATCGTGACCTGGATGGGCACGACCTGGAGCGCGAACACCCCGACGAACAGGATGTTGCGGCCCTTGAAGTCGATCCAGGCGAAGGCGTAGGCGGCGAGCAGCGCGATGCTGATCGGGATGAGCACCGCGGGCAGCGTCACGACGACCGAGTTGATGAGGTACTGCCCGAGGCTGACGTCGCTGCCGAACAGCACGTCGGTGTAGTTGTCGAGCGTGACGTCCGGCAGCCCGTTCTCCGCGATCTCGCGGGGGTCCCAGAAGTTCCACCACCCGTTGGCGCGGATGTCCTGGACGGGACGGAACGACGTCGTCAGCAGGCCGAACGTCGGCACGGTCCACATGATCGCGATGAGCAGCGCGATGCCCGACGCCCAGGGGTTCGCCAGGCGCTTCTTGGCCTTGCGGGCGCGCTCGTCGACCCGCGCGAAGCGGCCCGGCTTGTCCTCGCGTCCGGGAGGCGCGCCGCCGACGGACTCGCCCGGCTCCTGGTGGCCGAACGCCTGCAGGGGTGCGGGGTTGGTGGTCATCGGATCTCCTCCGAGAGGCGCAGCTGGCGGACGTTGTAGATGACCACCGGGATGACGATGAGGAAGAGGATCACCGCGAGGGCGGCCCCCATCCCGCCGTCGCCCTGCACGAAGCTCTGCTGGTAGAACTCGTTGGCCACGACGGACGTGCCGAACTGGCCGCCCGTCATCGTCCGCACGATGTCGAACACCTTCAGCGTCGTCATGGCGATGGTCGTGACGACCACGACGAGCGCGGGCCGGATGCTGGGCACCGTGATGTAGCGGAACATCTGCAGGCCCTTGAGGCCGTCGAGCCGGGCGGCCTCGACGATGTCGTCCGGGATCGCGCGGATCGCGGCCGAGAGGATCGTCATCGCGAAGCCCGCCTGGATCCAGATCAGCACCGCGATGAGGAAGAGGTTGTTCCAGGGCTGCTGGAGCAGGAACTGCTGGGGCTCCAGCCCGAGCATGACGAGGAGCTGGTTGAGCAGGCCGGTCTGCTCACGCTGGCCCTGTGCACCCGGGTCGCGGTGCTCGTACATGAAGCGCCAGATGATCGACGCGCCGACCAGCGAGATCGCCATGGGCAGGAAGACCAGCGCCTTCGCGAGCTTCTCGAACCGCGTCCGGTCGACGACCACGGCGTACACGAGCCCGATGAACGTCGCCAGGATCGGCACGAGCAGCACCCAGATCGCGGTGTTGCGCAGGACGACCTGGAAGGCGGGCTCGGTGAACGCCGTGAGGTAGTTCTCGACGCCGATGAACGTCTGGCCGTTGCGGTTGAACAGGGACTGGTAGACCGTCCGCAGCGCGGGGTAGACCAGGCCGAAACCGAGGAACACCAGGGCGGGCCCGACGAACGCGGCCGTGACCAGCCAGTTCGGCACCCGCTTGGGCTTGTCGACCGCGAGCAGGATGGCGCCCATCACGACGACGAACAGCGCGATCGCGATCACCATCAGGGCGAGCTTGTGCCCCGGTGTCTCGGCGTTGAGGAGGAAGTCGCTGACGATCCCCCAGATGTAGTCCCACCAGAGCTTGACGTTCTCCACCCGCTACCTCCGCAGTTCACGGCCGGCGCAGCAGCGCGCTCGACCCAGCCGTCATGACGCGTGCCCCGACCGTCCTCCTCCGCGGGCGCGGGGGCAAGAGCCGGGGACCCCGCACCCGGAAGCAGGGACCTACCTGGTGGTGGGTCCCTGCTCCCGGTGTGGTGCCGTCAGCCGATCAGTCGGTCGGCCACGACTCCTCGATGGAGGTCAGGACGTCGACGGACGACTTGTCGTTCGCGATCCAGTTGACCATCTCCGTCCAGAAGGACCCCGAGCCCACCGGGCCGGGCATCAGGTCGGAGGCGTCGAACCGGACGGTGTACTCGTCCGAGGCGAGCAGCTCGTTCGAGAGCTGGTCGATCGGCGACTGGAGCTTCGACGCGTCGAGGCCGCTGTTCGCGGACACCCAGCCGGCGTTGGAGACCTCGGCCTTGGCGTTGGCCCACACGTCGCTGGCGACGAAGGCGTGGAACGCGTTGACCTCGGGGCGGTCGTCGAACGCGACCGTGAACTCGCCGGCCATGAGCAGCGGCTTCTCGGTCTCGCTCTGGCTCGGCAGGTAGAACGCGAAGACGTCGCCGTCCTCGGCGATCTCGACGTCCTCACGGACCTGCTGCCAGTTGACCCCGTAGAAGTTCGCCGCGCGGTGCATGTAGCACTCGCCGTCGAGGATCGGGAAGCCGCCGGCGTCCCAGTCCGTCGTCGCGATGCTCGACACGTCGCCGAGGCCGCCGTTGACGTACTCCGGGTTCTTGAGGATCTCACCGGCCGCGTCGAGGGCCTCGACGATCTGCGGGTCGTTGAACGGGATCTCGTGCGCGATCCACTGGTCGTAGACGTCGGGGCCGGCCGTGCGGAGCACGACGTCCTCGAGGAAGTCGGTGGCCGGCCAGCCGGTGGCGTCACCGGACGCGATGCCCGCGCACCACGGCGTGCCGCCGTCGGCGACGATCTGGTCGGACAGCGCGATCATGTCGTCCCACGTCGTGGGGATCTCGTAGCCGGCCTCCTCGAACATGCTCGGGGAGTACCAGACGAAGGACTTGGCGTTGGCGCCGAGCGGGGAGCCGTAGAGGGTCCCGTCGACCGTGCCGTACTCCTTCCACTCGTCCGTGAAGAACTCGTCGACCATCGCCGTGACCTCCTCGGAGGCCGGCTTGATGACGCCGGGGAAGTCCGTCACCAGGCGCTGCAGCAGGCCCGGCTGGGGGATGTAGGCGATGTCGGGAGCCGCGCCGGACTGCATCCGGACCGCGATCTGGGCCTCGAACTCGTCGGACGCCTCGTACTCGATGGTCGAGCCGGTGCACTCCTCGTACTTCTCGTACGAGGCCTCCTGCGCGGTCGCCTCGTCGCCCGTGATGGTCGTGTAGACCTCGACGGTGGTGCCGTCCAGGTCGCCCATCTCGATGAACTGCTCGTAGTCCTCGCAGCCCTCGGCGACCTCTCCGCCGCCGCCGTCACCGTCGCCGCCGTCGCCCTCGTCGGAGGGGGGTGGCGTACACGCGGCCAGCGTGATGGCCAGGGTGAAGACCCCGGCCGTGGCGGCCGCGAAGTTGCGGCTCTTCCTGGTGCTGATCATCAGCGATTCCTCCACGTCGTCGTGGGACTGGCGTCCCCCGTGCGGCCCAGCAGCGACAGTGGGGCTGCGCTGCGCTGGGCACCACCGGCCATGCAAGCGCTTGCACCGCGGCCCGGCAACCCCGTAGGGCCTCGGCCGTGCCACAAGGGGGTAACGATTCGGCAACATGGCCCGATGGGACCGGTCCAGGGGCCGTCCACGCCTGTGCACGGGACGAGGCGGCACGAATCGGGCGCGCGTAGGCGTCAGCGGCCTCGCCGCGCGGCGGGCACCGGCCCGGTGGACCGGCGCAGCACGAGCTCGGTCGGCACGACCGTCTCCCGCGGGGCCGGGACACCGGCGATCATGTCGAGCACCAGGCGCGCCGCGACGGCGCCCTGCTCGCTCGCGGGCTGCGCCATCGTCGTCAGGCCCACGAGCTCACCGAGGTCGTGCCCGTCGATGCCGATCACCGAGACGTCCCCCGGCACGTCGAGCCCGGCGTCGCGCAGGGCCATGAAGGCGCCCATCGCGATCTCGTCGGACGCGGCGAACACCGCCGTGACGTCCGGCGCACGCTCGAGCAGCGCGCGCATCGACGCGCGGCCGCCCTCGACGTCGAACCCGCCGTGCGCCTCGAGCGCCGGGTCGAGCGGCAGGCCGGCCTCCCGCAGGCCGTCGCGCCAGCCGGCGGCGCGCTCCACGGGCGCGGAGCCCGGCGCGGCGTCGTCGACCGCCCCGGTCAGGTGGGCGATGCGGCGGTGGCCCAGGCACGCGAGGTGGAGCGTCGCCGCGCGGGCCGTCGCGCGGTCGTCCAGCCGCACGGTCACCTGGCCGTCCGCTCCCCACCCGATGCACACCAGGGGGTGCCCGAGTGCCAGGAGGCCGGCGACCTCGTCCTCGTCGAGCGGCAGTCCGACGACGAGGACGCCGTCGACCCGGCGCTGCAGCACGCCCGGGTCGACGCGCGGGCGGCCCGTGCGCCGGCGCCCGTCGAACGTGTAGAGCAGCACGTCGAAGCCGTGGCCGCGCAGCGTCCGCTCGGCGCCCTCGATGACGTTGGAGAAGAACCAGCGGTTGACGTACGGCGAGATCAGGCCGATCGCCCGGGTGCGGCCGGACGCGAGGGTCGCGGCCGACGGCGACGCGACGTACCCCAGCTGCGTGGCCGCGTCGCGGACCCGCTCGCGCGTCGCCTGCGTGACGTTGGGCAGGTTGCGCAGCGCCCTGGACACCGTCGCCGTCGAGACGCCGGCGGCGCGGGCCACGTCGTCGATGCCTGCCGCCATGGCCGGATTCTGCTCCCTGGCCGGTGCGGGGGTCCACCGCGTGGGTCCGCCGTCCGGCCCGCGGCTCACGCGGCCGGCACGCGCGCTCAGACGAGCAGCGACCTCAGGACCGGCACGGCGCCCTCGTCCTCGACCGTGCCCGTGACCGCGTCGGCGGCCTCCTGCACCGGGATCTCGGCGTGGCCCATGGCGACCCCGTGCGCCGCCCAGCGCAGCATGTCGACGTCGTTGCTGCCGTCGCCGAGCGCGAGGGTGCGGTCCGGGCCGACGCCGAGCCGGGTCCGCACCCGCTCGAGCGCGCTGGCCTTGGTCACGCCCTGGGGTGCGACGTCCATCCACGCCGTCCAGCCGATCGCGTACGTCACGTCGGCGAGGCCGAGGTGGGCGACGAGGTCGTGGAACTCCTGGCTGGTGTGGCCCGGGCTGCGCACGATCAGGCGCGTCACGTGCCGCGAGGTCAGCTCGTCGAGGTGCACGACGTCGTGCTGCCCGGACAGCTCCCCCTCGGGGAACAGCTTGTTCATGCGGAACCCCGTGCCCACCTCCTCGACCGCGAAGTAGGCGTCCGGGAACTCGGCGGCCATGAGCCGCAGCACCGGGCCGGGGTCGAAGGTGACGACCTCGTCGAGCTCGACGCCGTCGGGCGCGTCGGGGTCGAGCCGCGCCGTCACCGAGCCGTTCGAGCACACGATCCAGCCGTGCTCCAGGCCCAGCTCGGCCGCGACGGGCGTCGTCGCGTGGAGCGAGCGACCGGTCGCGAGCACGACGTGGTGGCCCGCCTCGCGCACGGCGACGACGGCGTCGCGCACCGCCGGCCGCAGCTCGCCCGCGTAGGTCAGCAGCGTGCCGTCGAGGTCGAGCGCGACGAGCCGGGCCTGCCCGTCGAGGTCCGGACGCGTCATGCCCCGACCGCGCCGGTGGGGTGCAGGACCTCGAGCCCGCCGAGGTAGGGCCGCAGCCCCTGCGGCACGCGCACCGAGCCGTCGGGCTGCTGGTGGTTCTCGAGCAGCGCGACGATCCAGCGCGTGGTGCCGAGCGTCCCGTTGAGCGTCGCGACCGGGCGCGTGTCGCCCTCGGCCGTGCGCTCGCGCACGCCGAGTCGCCGCGCCTGGAACGTGGTGCAGTCCGACGTCGAGGTGAGCTCGAGCCAGCGCTGCTGGCTCGGCAGCCAGGCCTCGCAGTCGAACTTGCGCGCGGCGCTCGAACCCAGGTCGCCGGCGGCGGTGTCGATGACGCGGTAGGGCAGCTCGACGAGGGCGAGCATCTCCTCCTCCATCGCGAGCAGCCGCTCGTGCTCGGCCCGCGAGTCCTCGGCGCTGACGTAGGCGAACATCTCGACCTTGTGGAACTGGTGCACGCGGATGATGCCGCGCGTGTCCTTGCCGTACGACCCGGCCTCGCGCCGGTAGCAGGCCGACCAGCCGGCGTAACGGCGCGGACCGCCCGACAGGTCGAGGATCTCGTCCGCGTGGTAGCCCGCGAGCGCCACCTCGGAGGTCCCGACGAGGTAGAGGTCGTCCGCCTCGAGGCGGTACACCTCGTCCGCGTGCGCGCCGAGGTACCCCGTGCCAGCCATGACCTCGGGCTTGACCAGCGTGGGCGTGATCATCGGGGTGAAGCCGGCGGCCAGCGCGCGGTCCATCGCGGCGTTGAGCAGCGCGAGCTCGAGGCGCGCGCCGATGCCCGTGAGGAAGTAGAAGCGCGCGCCCGAGACCTTGGCGCCGCGCTCGGTGTCGATCGCCCCCAGCAGCTCGCCCAGCTCCAGGTGGTCGCGCACCCGGAAGTCGTCGCCGTACTCGGCCGCGAGGTCGCGCGGCGTGCCGACGTGCTTGAGGACGACGTAGTCGTCCTCGCCGCCCGCCGGGACGCCGTCGTGCACGACGTTGCCGATGCGCGAGACGACCCGGTCGAGCTCGGCGGCGGCCGCGTCGGCGTCGGCCTGGAGCGCCTTGACCTGCTCGGCGAGGCCCTTGGCGCGCGCGAGGAGCTCCGCCTTGGCGTCGCCCGTGGCCCGCGCGACCTCCTTGCCGAGCGACTTCTGCTCGGCGCGCAGCCGCTCGAAGTCGGTCAGCGCGGACCGCCGTCGGGCGTCGAGCTCGAGCACCGTGTCGACCAGGGACGGGTCGTCACCGCGCAGCCTCTGGCTCGTGCGGACGGCGTCGGGGTTGTCCCTCAGGAGGCGCAGGTCGATCACCCGACGAGGGTACCCAGCGGCGCGGGCAAGCCCCACCCGAGCGCGGGTGGGCCCACGGCCGTACGGTTCAGCCATGACAGCAGACGCGTGGCTCGTGCTCGCCGTCGTCGCCGTCGCGCTCCTCGCGCTCGCCGCGCTGGTCGTCGCCCTGCAGAACCGGCGCGCGCTCGTCGGGCACGGCGTCGCGATGAAGCCGTCGATCGCGGGCCCGGGGAGCGAGGGGTCCGCCGCCACGGAGGAGACGGACGCGGCCCACACGCTCGTCGCCTTCGTCGCCAACCCCACCAAGCCCGGCGTGCCCGAGCTGCGCGACGCCGCCGTCCAGGCGTGCGCCGCGCGCTACCTGCCCGAGCCGATGTGGTTCGACACCACGGAGGACGACCCCGGCATCGGCCAGGCGCGCGAGGCGGTCGAGAAGGGCGCCAAGGTCGTGGTGGCCGTGGGCGGCGACGGCACCGTGCGCGCCGTGGCGGAGGGCCTCGTCGGCACGGGCTGCTCGATGGCGATCGTCCCGCAGGGCACCGGCAACCTGCTCGCGCGGAACCTGGACATGCCCCTCGACGACATCGACGCCCTCCTGCGCATCGCCCTGACGGGCGAGGACCGGAGCATCGACGTCGGCTGGCTCACCGTGGTCAACGACGAGGCGGGCGTGAGCGACGACATCGCCGAGGCCGACCCGGAGGCCGTCGCACCGCACGAGAAGCCGCGGGGCGCCCGCGCGCTCCCGCGCGACCACATCTTCCTCGTCATCGCCGGCATCGGGTTCGACGCCGCACTCGTCGGCGACGCCGACGAGGACCTCAAGGCCAAGGTCGGCTGGCTGGCCTACTTCGTCTCCGCCCTGCGGCACCTGCGCGGCGGGCGGATGCGCCTGGAGCTCTCCTACGACGACGGGCCGTGGCGGCGGGTGCGCCTGCGCAGCCTGCTCTTCGGCAACGTCGGACGCCTCCCGGGCGGGATCACGCTGCTGCCCGACGCCACGATCGACGACGGCTGGATGGACATCGGCGAGATCGACACCCGCGCGGGCCTGGCGGGCTGGACGCAGCTGCTGGGCGAGGTCGCCTTGCAGCGCTTCGGCATGTCGAACGACCTGCCCAACAAGATCGGGAAGATCGACCACCACCGCGTCCGCCAGGCCCGCGCCCGCTCGCGCGAGCCGCAGCCGGTCCAGGTCGACGGCGACACGATCGGCGAGGTCCTCGAGGTCGCCGCGCGGGTCGAGAAGCACGCGCTGGTCGTCCGGGTCGACGGCGGCTGAGCACCGGTCGACGATCGGGGACCTCCACTCCCGGCTGCCGGGAGCAGCGGTCCCCGTCCCGCCGGTCAGTCGGTGTGGCCCTCGCGCAGGCGGGCCACCCAGGTGCGCGCCGCGGCGAAGTCGGCGTCGGACGTGCCGGGGCGCACGTCGCCGAGCGGCGCGTCCACGCGCGGGTACGAGCCGAGGAACCGCACGTGCGGGCACACCCGGTGCAGGCCCATGAGGGCCTCCGCCATGCGCTCGTCCTCGACGTGCCCCTCGGCGTCCATCGAGAAGGAGTACCGGCCGAGCGCGTCCCCGATGGGCCGCGACTCGATCCGCGAGAGGTTCACGCCACGCGTCGCGAGCTGCTCGAGCATCTCCAGCAGCGCACCCGCCCGGTTGCTCGGCAGGTGCACCACGAGCGTGGTCTTGTCGGCGCCCGTGCGCGGCGGCACGGCACCGGGCCGGCCCACCAGGACGAAGCGCGTGACCGCGTGCGGGTTGTCGGCCACGGCCTCGGCGAGCGGGACGAGCCCGTAGTGCCCGACGGCGGGCGGCGGCACGAGCGCCGCGTCGAACCCGAGCGCCTCGCCCGGCTCGGCCAGGAGGGCCGCCGGCGCGGTGTTCGACGTCGCGGGCACGTGCACGACGCCGGGCAGGTTCGCCGCGAGCCACTTTCGGCACTGGGCCCACGCGTGCGGGTGCGCGGAGATGCGGCGGATCGCGGAGAGCGGCGTGGCGGCGCGCGCGGCGAGCACGAAGCCGACGGGCACGAGCATCTCGCGCAGGATCACCAGCGGCTCACCGGTCGCGAGGGTGTCCAGGACCGCGTTGACGCCGCCCTCGACGGAGCTCTCGATCGCGACGACGGCGCGGTCCGCGTCCCCCGCGCGCACGGCCTCGATCGCCGAGACGACGTCGACCTGCGGGAGGTAGACCGCGTCCTGCGGCGCCGCGACCTGGCGCAGCGCGGACTCGGTGAACGTGCCCGCCGGGCCGAGGTAGGCGTAGCGCAGGGGCGGGAGCGGCTGGGCCGTGCCGTGCGTGCTCATCGGCGGCAGCGTAGTGCGCCCGTAGGCTGACCGCGTGCTGCGTCCTACCCGTGCCCGCGCCGTCCTGGCCGCCGTCGGGGCGGCGCTGACGCTCGTCCTGGGCCTCACCGGGGCACCGACGGCCGTCGCGGCGCCCGACCGGGCGGCGAGCGACGACGCGGCGGCCGACGCCGGCCGCGGCCACGCCGTGGTCGTGATCGGCACGGCCGGCCTGCGCTGGGACGACGTCCACACGCTGTCGACGCCGGCCCTGTGGGACGTGTCCCGCACCGCCTCGATCGGGACCCTCGCGGCCCGCAGCGTCAGGTCCTCGGCGTGCCCCGCCGACGGGTGGCTCGCCCTCTCGGCGGGAGCACGTGCCGCGGACCTGCCCGGGACCGCGTACGGCGAGTGCCGCACCCTGGTCAACCCCTCGCCCGAGGGCCAGGTGCGCGGCTGGGCCGACTACGTCGAGTCGGCCGAGCTCGAGGACTACGACCCCCGCCTGGGCCTGCTCGGCGACACGCTGGCCGCCGCCGGCACGCCCGCGGCGGCGATCGGACCGGGCGCCGCGATCGCGCTCGCGGACGGTGACGGCACGCTGAGCGTGCCGTACACGCCGCGCCCGTCCGACCCGGCGCAGCTGCGCACCGACGTGCGCACGGCGCTGGGCATCGCCGACCTCGTGGTCGTCGACGTCGGCGCGGTCCGTGACACGGGCCGCGCGACCGCGCCCCGCGCCGAGCCGCTGGCCCAGCCGACGGCGGGCACGGACGACGAGACCGGCGCGGGGGACGGCGAGGGCGCGGACGAGCCGGCGCCCACCGGCGAGGAGCCCGACGGCCCGGACGTCATCACCGAGCCCACCCGGCCCGAGCAGGTCCGGCCCGTGGACGAGCGGGTCGGCGCGGTGCTGGCCGGCATCCGCGCGAGCGACCGCGACGTCACGGTGCTCCTGGTCTCCCTCGCGGACTCCGGCACGCGCGCCCGCATGCAGCTGGCCGCCGCGATCGGGCCGGCGCCGGGCGGGCAGACCTACGGCGACTCCCTGCTGGGCTCCCGCTCCACGCGGCAGCCCGGGATGATCCAGGCGACGGACCTCACCCCGACGGTGCTCGCGGCGCTCGGCATCACGGACGACGCCCCCGCCGGGGCCCTGGTCGGCGCCCCGGTCGTGCCGGTCCCGGGGCCGGACAGCGCCAACGCCCGGCTCACGGCCGTGCTGGACATCGACCAGCACTCGGTGGCGGTGCGCCCCGTGACGCCGCGGTTCTACACGCTGCTCATCGTCTCGAACCTCGTGCTCTACCTGCTCGTGACGCTCGGCCTGAACACGCGCGCCCTCGGGGCGCTCTCGCGCGCGGCGGCGCGCCTGCCCGGCCGCGCGGCCGCCCGCGTCGTGTCCGCCGTCGGCG
>NZ_JACEXH010000065.1:0-17078 GCF_014525465.1 Actinotalea sp. JY-7885
CGCGGGCACGCCGCCGCCTCCCTGCGCGCCGGCATGGCGCGCCGCGCGGCCGTCCGCCTCGGCCTGCCCCGCTCGGCCGGCGCCCCCGAGGTCATCGACGCACTCGCCCGCGCCACCGGGCGCTCCACGGAGCAGGTCGCCGGCCTGCTGTACGGTCCACCACCCCACGACGACGCCGGGCTGCTCCTGCTGGCCCGTCAGCTGGACGAGCTCGAGAGCGAGGTTCATCGCACGTGACCGAACCCACCTGGCAGCCGCACGGCGGCACCACCGCACCGCCCGCACCCCCGACTCCCCCGGCGCCGCCGGCGGCCGACTCCCGGTTCGCCGCGGGCGCGCAGCTCACGCCGTCCGCGGACCTGCGCGGGAGCCTGGCGACCCTGCGCACCGAGGTCGGCAAGGCCGTCGTCGGCCAGGACGCCGCCGTCACCGGTCTGGTCATCGCGCTGCTGTGCCGCGGCCACGTGCTGCTCGAGGGCGTGCCCGGCGTGGCCAAGACGCTGCTGGTGCGCACGCTGAGCGCGGCGCTGGCGCTCGACACCAAGCGCGTGCAGTTCACGCCCGACCTCATGCCCGGCGACGTCACCGGCTCGCTGGTCTACGACGCCCGCACGGCGGAGTTCTCGTTCCGGGAGGGGCCGGTCTTCACGAACCTGCTGCTCGCCGACGAGATCAACCGCACGCCTCCCAAGACCCAGGCGTCCCTGCTGGAGGCCATGGAGGAGCGGCAGGTCTCCGTCGACGGCGTGCCGCGCCCGCTGCCGGACCCCTTCCTCGTCATCGCGACCCAGAACCCGGTCGAGTACGAGGGGACCTACCCCCTGCCCGAGGCCCAGCTGGACCGATTCCTGCTCAAGCTCACGCTGCCGCTGCCCGAGCGGGACCAGGAGATCGAGGTCCTGCGCCGGCACGCGACCGGCTTCGACCCCCGCAACCTGGCGGCGGCGGGCGTGCAGCGGGTCACGGACCCCGAGCAGCTCGCGCGGGCCCGCGCGGAGGTGGCGCGCGTCCAGGTCAGCCCCGAGGTGCTCGGGTACGCGGTCGACGTGTGCCGTGCCACGCGGCAGTCGCCCTCCCTCTCCCTGGGCGTCTCGCCCCGTGGTGCGACGGCCCTGCTCGGGACGTCGCGGGCGTGGGCCTGGCTGTCGGGCCGGGGCTACGTCACGCCCGACGACGTCAAGGCGCTCGCGCACCCGACGCTGCGCCACCGCGTGCAGCTGCGGGCCGAGGCCGAGCTCGAGGGCGTCACCGCGGAGAGCGTGCTCGACACGGTGCTCGCCGCCGTGCCGGTCCCCCGCTGAGCGCGGCGGCCGGCTGACGGATGGCTCTCACCTGGCGGGCGGTGGTCCTCACCGCCGTGGGCGTCGTGCCCGTGCTGCTCGTGCCCGCGACCGGGACCGCGCTGCTGTGGGCGCTGCTCGTGGTGGTCCTGTGCGCGGTGGACGTCGCGCTCGCGGCGTCCCCGCGGCGCGTCGCCGTGACCCGTCGCGTGCCCGGCTCCGTGCGGCTGACGGAGACGACGCGTTCGACGCTCACCCTGACGAACCGCTCGGGCCGTCGCCTGCGCGGGGTGGTCCGCGACGCGTGGCAGCCCTCCGCCGGCACCGGCACCAACCGCCACCGGGTGGACCTGCCGGACGGCGAGGCGGTGCGAGTCGTCACGTCCCTCGCGCCCACGCGCCGCGGGGACCGGCTCGCCGACCGGGTCACCATCCGCACGTGGGGCCCGCTCGGCCTCGCGGGGCGTCAGCTCTCCCTGGCGGTGCCGGGGCGGCTGCGCGTCCTGCCGGAGTTCGCCTCCCGGCGCCACCTGCCCAGCCGGCTCGCGCGCCTGCGCGAGCTCGACGGGCGGACGGCCGTCCAGGTCCGGGGCGCCGGCACGGAGTTCGACTCCCTGCGCGAGTACGTCATCGGCGACGACGTGCGCTCGATCGACTGGCGCGCGACGGCGCGCCGGTCGGAGGTCGTCGTGCGCACGTGGCGTCCCGAGCGCGACCGGCGCGTGATGATCGTGATCGACACCGCGCGGACGTCCGCGGCGCGCATCGGCGACCTGCCCCGGATCGACGCCTCGATCGAGGCGGCCCTCCTGCTGTCGGCACTGGCGTCACGCGCCGGGGACCGCGTCGACCTCGTCGCCTTCGACCGCCGCGTCCGGGCGCAGGTCGCCGGGGCCAGCGGCCCGCGCCTGCTGCCCGCCCTCGCGGACGCCCTCGCGCCCATCGACCCGACACTGGTCGAGACCGACTGGCCGGGGGTCGTGGCGGCCGTCCAGCAGCGCCTGTCCCAGCGCGCGCTCGTCGTGCTCCTCACGGCCCTCGAGCCGGCGGCGGTCGAGAACGGCCTGCTCCCGGTGCTCGCGCCGCTGGCCAAGGACCACACCGTGGTGCTCGCCTCGGTGGCCGACCCGGAGGTCGCCGCGCTGCGCACCTCACGCGAGACGTCGTCGGACGTGTACGACGCCGCCGCCGCCGAGCGCACCGACCTGGAGCGCGCGGCCGTCACCGTGCGCCTGCGTCAGCGCGGCGTCGAGGTCGTCGACGCCCTCCCCGACGACCTCGCCCCCCGCCTCGCGGACACCTACCTCGCCCTCAAGGCCGCCGGCCGCCTCTGAGGCGGTGCCACTCCGACCGCCGTGGCCTCCGCGGGCTCGCGAGGCGCGGCGACGGGTCGTCCGCGCTGGTCACGGAAGGTGTACCGGGGTCGGCGTCCTGGTCCGGGTGGTCCGGGTTGTCGGGTGATGGTCAGGTCGCGTCGGTGGACCTCGTGGTGGTGGAAGACGCACAGGAGCACGCCGTTGGTCAGGGAGGTGGGTCCGTTGTCGCGTTCCCACCAGCGGATGTGGTGGACCTCGCCCCAGCGGGCTTCGGCGCCGCAGTCGGGCCACGAGCACCCGCGGTCCCGGGCGATCACCGCGCGGCGTTGCGCGCCGGTGTAGGTGCGTTGGGTGCGTCCGATGTCCAGGGGCATCGTGTCGGCGTCCATGACCACGCGGGTCAGGTCGCAGTCGCACAGGGCGCGGGCGACCTCGCTGATGGGCACCGGGGTCCCGTCCTCGAGTGTGACCGGCGGGAACGACGGGGCCGCCTGGTGCCGGTCGCTCGCCGCGCCGTGTGCTGCCGGCTCGTCCTCCGTCGCACCGTCGCCGCGCGGGCCGTCGTCCCCTGCAGCGCGCAGGGCGCGCAGCCCGGCCCAGGTGCCGGCGTCCATGAGGAAGGACACGTGGGGTCGCACCGCGGCGCCGCTGCCGGTCTCGGGCAGGGCCAGGATCTTCTCGGCGATGGTGTCCAGGGCGTCGGCGCGGCGTTGCTCGTGGGAGCGGTCGTCGTCCTTGCCCGGCCGCGGGGAGACGGCCTCCAGCGCCAACCGCAGCCGGTGCCCGGCCATCCGGTCCACCAGCCCTTTGATGCGGGTGCCCTCGGGGGTGTCGGCCAGGGTCAGGAACCGTGCGGCGCGCTGGGCCTGGTGCCCGCGCTCGTGCGCGAGGGGATCGAGCTCGGCGGCGAGCTGCGCCGCGGCCCGCGCGAACGTCCCGGCGTCGACCCGCCGCGCGGTCTCCAGCAGCTGGGCCTGCCGCTCGGGCGTGGCCAACGCGTCCTTGACCGCCCCCGACGCCCCGGCGACCACGCGGCCGAGCGCGTCCATGTGGTCCACGGTGACCGCGCCCTCGCGGGCGGCCTCGCCCAGGGCGGGCAGCCGGGTGGCGGCGTCGGCCTGGCGGACCTGGGTCAGCACCGCCCGCGCCCCCGACCGCGACGTGCGACCGCGCCACGCCTCGAAGCTCGGATCACCCGACGCCCGCCACGTCCCACTGTCCCGCTCGGCCAGCAGCACCTCGCCCCGCACCACCGTCAACGCACCGACCGCCGCGTCCAGCGCCGCCAGCACCTCACGCCGCTCCAGCGCCGACCAGTCACCCGCCGCACCACCCGCACCCTTGACCCGCTCCACCAACCCGCGCACATCCGCGACCACGCGCGCCGGCGCGGCGACCCCGAAGGGCTCCACCGCCGCCAACACCGCCATGACCGCCTCCAGGATCACTCGAACGTCTGTTCGAATGCTACCGGATCCGGACAGGACGGACAAGGGGTGCGCGGCGCCGCGTCGGGCCTGTCACGTCACGGAGCAGGCCAGCCCGAGCCAGGCCAGGCCACCGGCAGCCGCGCACGCCGAACACCGCGTCGTCGCCGTCGGCGTCACGCTCGTCCAAGGACGAGACACCCTCGCCATCGCCCCCGGCGAGCAGCAGCCGGGCACCTCGCCCTTCAGGCCGCCTCGCGGCCCGTGCGTCTACGCCGCGAGCGGCAGCTGGTCCACGTTGTGGTCGGCCCGCAGGTCGCCCGTCTCGCCGTCGGCGACGGCGCGCCGCCCGAGGACGATCGTGTAGACCCAGTACGCCGCCAGCACGAGGGCCCCGATGACGATCTTGAGCCACCACGGGAGCTGGGACGGCGTCACGAAGCCCTCGACGAGCCCGGAGATGCCCAGCACGCCGACGAGGCCGATGGCCACCGTGAACAGCGAGCGCCCCTCCTCGGACAGCGCGCGCCCCCGCGGGCGCCCGCCCGGGTCGATCACGGTCCAGAAGATCTTCAGGCCGGCCGCCCCGGCGACGAAGATCGCGGTCAGCTCCATGAGGCCGTGCGGGAGGATCAGGCTGAAGAAGACGCCGAGCCCGTCGTGCACGGCCATCACGCCGCCCGCGGCCCCGACGCCGACCGCGTTCTGGAACAGGACGTACAGCGGCAGGATGCCCGTGATGCCGAAGGCGACGCACTGCGCCGCGATCCACGCGTTGTTCGTCCACACCTGGGCCGCGAAGCTCTGGCCCGGGTAGTTGGAGTAGTAGTTGGCGAACTCCTCCTCCGCGTACTGCTTGAGCTGGCTCGGGGTGCCCATCGCGGCGAGCGCCTCGGGGTCGTTGTACACGTTGACACCCGCCACGACCGCGATCGCGCAGAAGGCGACCATCACCCCGACGGTCCACCAGCGGATGCGGTAGAAGGCCGCGGGCAGCACGACGACGAGGAACCGCACGACGTCCGACCAGGACGGGTCGTGCGAGCCGGCGATCGCCGCCCGCGCGCGGCCGAGGATCTCCGAGAGCCGGGAGACCACCGAGGGGTCCGGCGCCACGGACCGCACGGTCGACAGGTGCGTCGCGACCTCCTGGTAGAGCCGGACCAGCTCGTCCGCCTCGGCACCCGACAGACCCGACCGGCGCGACAGCTCGTCGAGCCTCGCCCAGGTCGGCGCGTGCACGGCGGAGAACGCGTCCAGGTCCACGGCCGGTAGCCTGCCACACACCGCCGTCGGGCACGGGTAACCTGCGGCCAGCGACGGACGGCGGAGGGGTGCGCGTGCAGGACGAGATCGTCATCGGTGAGGGCGTGGTCCTCGACGCGCGCCCGGCCTCGTTCGCGACCCGCATGCTCGGCGCCCTCATCGACGTCGCCACCCTCGGGTTCCTCGGGTTCCTCCTGCTCGTCGCCGGCGGCGCCGCGGGGCGGGGCCTCGACGAGGCGGCCTTCGCGGCGCTGCTCATCACGCTCGTCGTCATGGTGCTCGTCGTCATCCCCGCCACCGTGGAGACGCTCACGCGCGGGCGCTCGCTCGGTAAGCTCGCCATGGGCATCCGGATCGTCCGCGACGACGGCGGCCCCATCCGGGTGCGCCACGCGGTCATCCGGGCCCTGACCGGCGTGCTCGAGATCTGGTTCAGCGCGGGCGGCGTCGCACTCATCGCCTCCCTCGTCCACCCGCAGGGCAAGCGGCTGGGCGACATGCTCGCGGGCACGTACGCCGTCCGGGTGCGCGGCGGCCAGCGGCCCCTGCCCCCGCTCGTCATGCCGCACGAGCTCGCCGGCTGGGCCCGCAACGCCGACATCCGGCGGTTGCCGGACGGGCTCGCGCTCTCCGCCCGGCAGTTCCTGGGCCGGGCGGACCGCCTCCACGTCGCCTCGCGGGTCCGGCTCGGCAACCAGCTCGCCGGCGAGATGGAGCGCTACGTCGCGCCCGGCCCGCCGCTCGGCACCCACCCCGAGCGCTTCATCGCCGCCGTGCTCGCCGAGCGCCGGGACCGGGAGTTCGCGCACGCCTCGGCTGCGGCCCGCACCGCCGCCGCGGAGGCCGTGCTGCTCCACCGCCTCCCCCACGCGGTTCCCGACCCCGCGGTCTGAGCCGGCGGCCCCTCGGGCCGCGACCGGCCCGCGGCGTCAGGCGGAGGCCCGAACCGCGTGGCGCACGTAGACCACGCCGTTGGCGAACCGCCCGTGGTCCAGGAGCTCGAGGGCGAGTCGCCGGCCGCGGGGCAGCGCCGGCTTGCCGCCGCCCACCACCACCGGGCAGAGCAGCAGCACGCACTCGTCGACCAGACCGTGCCGGAAGGCCTCCGCCGCGATCCCCGCGCCGCCGATGCTCAGGTCCGTGGCCGCCTCCTCCTTGAGCCGCCGCACCGCCTCGGGGTCGAAGGTCCGCTCGATCGTCGTGCGCGCCGTCGAGACGTCCGCCAGCGACGACGAGTAGACGATCTTGTCGCCGGTGCGCCAGATGTCGGCGTACTCGCGGACGACGGCGGGGGCGTCCGCCAGCCAGTCGTCGCTCTCCCAGACGCGCATCGTCTCGTACATGCGTCGCCCGTAGAGCGAGGTGCCGATGCCCCGCTCGTGCTCGTTCCAGAACGCGTGCACGTCCTCGTCGGGGACGGACCAGTCGAACGCCCCCTGCTCGTCCTCCAGGAAGCCGTCGAGCGAGACGTTGGCCGCGTAGATGAGCTTGCCCATGGTGCCCTCCGTCGGGACGAGGGCTCCAGGGTGCAGCGCGCCACGGGCGCCGACAAGCCCCGCGGGCGGTGGTGCCGGACGCGCCGCAGGGGCCCGCGCGATGCGCGCGGACCCCTGCGGTGTCGTGCCGGCTCAGTAGCGGTAGTGCTCCGGCTTGTACGGGCCGGCGACGTCGATGCCGATGTACTCGGCCTGCGCCTTCGTCAGCTCGGTGAGCCGGACGCCGAGCGCGTCGAGGTGCAGGCGCGCCACCTTCTCGTCGAGCACCTTGGGGAGGCGGTACACGCCGACCGGGTACTCGTCGCGCTTGGTGAACAGCTCGATCTGCGCCATGACCTGGTTGGTGAACGAGTTGCTCATGACGAAGGACGGGTGACCGGTCGCGTTGCCGAGGTTCAGCAGGCGGCCCTCGGAGAGCACGATGATCGAGTGCTCCGGGCGGTCGCCGTCGGCCGGGAACGTCCACTCGTGGACCTGCGGCTTGATCTCCGTGCGCGTGACGCCGGGGATCGCCGCGAGCCCGGCGATGTCGATCTCGTTGTCGAAGTGGCCGATGTTGCCCACGACGGCCTTGTCCTTCATCGCGGCCATGTGCTCCGCGGTGATGACGTCGCGGTTGCCCGTGGTCGTGATGAAGAAGTCCGCCTCGTCCAGGACGTCCTCGATCCGCACGACCTGGTAGCCGTCCATGGCCGCCTGGAGGGCGCAGATCGGGTCGACCTCGCTGACCACGACGCGCGAGCCCTGGCCGCGGAACGCCTCGGCCGCACCCTTGCCGACGTCGCCGTAGCCCGCCACGAACGCGACCTTGCCACCCATGAGGATGTCGGTGGCGCGGTTGATGCCGTCGGGCAGGGAGTGGCGGATGCCGTACTTGTTGTCGAACTTGGACTTGGTGACCGAGTCGTTGACGTTGATCGCCGGGAAGAGCAGCGCGCCCGCCTCGTGCAGCTGGTACAGGCGGTGCACGCCCGTCGTCGTCTCCTCGCTGACGCCGAGGATGCCCGCGGCCGTGCGGGTCCAGCGCTGCGGGTCCTCGGCGAGCGAGCGGCGCAGCAGGGCCAGGACGAGGTTGGCCTCCTCCGAGTAGCCGGGCTCGCCGGGTGCGGCGTCGGCCGGGACCGCGCCGGTGGCCTCGTACTGGACGCCCTGGTGCACGAGCAGGCTCGCGTCGCCGCCGTCGTCCAGGATCATGTTCGGGCCTTCGTCGCCGGGCCACACGAGGATCTGCTGGGTGCACTCCCAGTACTCGGCCAGGGTCTCGCCCTTCCAGGCGAAGACCGGGACGCCCTGCGGGTCCTGGGGCGTGCCGTGCGGGCCGACGGCGACCGCGGCCGCCGCCTCGTCCTGCGTCGAGAAGATGTTGCAGGACGCCCAGCGGACCTCGGCCCCCAGGGCGACGAGCGTCTCGATGAGGACGGCCGTCTGCACGGTCATGTGCAGGGAGCCGGCGACACGGGCGCCCGCGAGCGGCTGCGTGGCGCCGAACTCCGCGCGGAGCGCCATGAGGCCGGGCATCTCGTGCTCGGCCAGGCGGATCTGGTGGCGTCCGGCCTCGGCGAGGCCGAGGTCGCGGACCTTGTAGACGCCGGGCTTCTCGTCGAAGCCGGCGGACGTGGGGACGGGCGTCGTGGTCATGGTCACCTCGGGTGGGTCGCGCGTGGCGCGCTGGGTCTCGGTCAGGGGCGAGGCCCGCGGTCGCGCGGAGCGCGACCCCCGCGGTTCGTGCCGCGGCGGCGGGACCTCGTGCCCGGCGCGGCCCCTCCGGGCCGACGGCATCACCGACGCCAAGCGCTCCCATCCTACGGAGGCTGTCCAGTCGCGGCGCGGGCTCCCCCGGCGAGCGGGCCGCCGCGGGCCGGCCACGACGGAGTTCACGTCACAGTTTGATAACACCCAGGAGCACGTAAAGGCGCAGGTCAGCGCGACGCGCGGCGCGCCCTAACGGCTCGCCACGGGCCTCTCGGCGGCCGGCGGGGTTGGCGATGATGCGTCGTCCGGGTGATGGTGGGACCGATCGGCCGGACCGCCGGCCGGTCGGTGCCGGTGCCCCAGCACCGCGTCCACCGCGCGCCGCGCCCCGCCAGGCACATGCCACCGGGAGGCGGACGCCGCCTCCGGACGCGACGGCCGGTGAGGTCGCTCTCGCGGCCTCCCGCCACCGGGCCCACACCCGACGCCGCAGGCGTCGACCAGCCGCGCGTGGCCGAGCCCCGGGGGCAGGGCCGACGGTCGCGCGCGCCGACGGAGACGAGGGATGAGTGAGCGCACTACGCGCCGAGAACGTGTACAAGGTGTTCGGCCGCCGGCCGGCGGAGGCCGTCCGGCGGCTCGAGGCGGGTGCCCACCGCGACGAGGTCAAGGGCCTCGGCACCGCGGCTGTCATCGACGCGAGCTTCGAGGTGGCCGCGGGCGAGACGTTCGTCGTCATGGGCCTGTCCGGGTCCGGGAAGTCGACGCTCATCCGGATGCTCAACGGTCTGTGGCGGCCGACCTCGGGGCGGGTCCTGCTCGGTGACGCGGACCTGTCGACCATCTCCGCCCGCGACCTGCGCGCGCTGCGCCAGCGCCGGGTGTCCATGGTGTTCCAGCACTTCGCGCTGCTGCCCCACCGCACCATCCTCGACAACGCCGCCTACCCCCTCGCGCTGCAGGACGTGGACCGCACCGAGCGCCGGCGCCGCGCCGGCGAGGCGCTCGAGCTCGTCGGCCTGGCGGGCTGGGAGGACCACCTGCCCTCGCAGCTGTCGGGCGGCATGCGCCAGCGCGTCGGCCTGGCGCGCGCGCTCGCCGCCGACACCGACGTGCTGCTCATGGACGAGGCGTTCTCCGCGCTCGACCCGCTGATCCGCCGCGAGATGCAGGAGCAGCTCCTCGCGCTCCAGCAGACCCTCGGCAAGACGATCGTCTTCATCACCCACGACCTCAACGAGGCGATGCACCTCGGCGACCGCATCGCGGTGATGCGCGACGGGCGCATCGTCCAGATCGGCACGTCCGAGCAGATCCTCTCCGACCCGGCGGACGACTACGTCGCCCAGTTCGTCGCGGACGTCGACCGGACGCGGGTCCTGACCGCGGGCTCCGTCATGGTCCGGCCGGCGGCCGTCGTCACGACCGGCGCCGGACCGCGCGGCGCCCTGCGCCAGATGCGCGACGCGCAGACGTCGGCGGCCTACCTCGTGGACCGGGACCGCACCCTGCGCGGCGTCCTGCGCGACGCGGACGTCGTGGCCGCGCAGCGCGCCGGTGACGAGTCGCTGCTGGACCTCACCCTCGACGAGGTGACACCCGTGACCGTCGACGCCCCGCTGGCCGACGTCTTCGCGCCGTCGGCGGAGACACCGCTGCCGGTCCCCGTGGTGGACGACCGGGGCCGCCTGGTGGGCGTGATCCCCCGCGTGACGCTGCTCGAGGCGATGGCGCCCCAGCAGGCCGAGACCGAGTCCGCCGACCTCACGGAGGTGCCGGCATGAGCGCCGAGCCGATGTTCCGCCTGCCCCTCGGCGACTGGGTCGAGTCCGGCGTCGACGCCGTCATCGACACCTTCGGGGGCCTCTTCGACGTCATCCGCACGGTCCTGCTGGCCTGCTTCGAGTCGCTCGAGCTGGTCCTGACCGCACCGCCCATGGCCGTGATCGCCCTCGTGCTCGCCGCCGTCGCCTTCCTCGCGAAGGGGTGGCGGCTCGCGCTGGGCACCCTGGTCGGACTCCTCGTCATCGCGGGCATGGACCAGTGGGACAACGCGATGGCGACCCTGGCCCTCGTCCTCGTCGCGAGCGTGATCGCGCTGGCGATCGGCGTCCCGCTGGGCATCTGGGCCGCCCGCGACGACCGCGTCTCGGCCGTGCTGCGGCCCGTGCTGGACTTCATGCAGACGATGCCGGCGTTCGTCTACCTCATCCCCGTGGTGATCATCTTCCTCACGGGCGCGGTCCCGGGCATCGTGGCGACGATCGTCTTCGCGCTGGCGCCCGGGGTCCGCTTCACCGAGCTCGGCATCCGGCAGGTCGACCGCGAGGTGGTCGAGGCCGGGCACGCCTTCGGCTCGACGCCCGGTCGCATCCTGCGCCAGATCCAGCTGCCCCTCGCCCTGCCGACGATCATGGCGGGCGTCAACCAGGTGATCATGCTCTCGCTGTCCATGGTCGTCATCGCGGGCATGGTCGGCGCCGACGGCCTCGGGCGGGACGTCGTCTCCGCGCTGTCGCGCGTCGACGTGGCGCTGGGCTTCGAGGCCGGGCTCGCCGTCGTCATCCTCGCGATCTACCTCGACCGCCTGACCTCCGGCCTGGCCGACCGGTCCCCCGTGGCGCGCGCCCTGCGCGCCACCTCGGCCTGACCCACGGCCCACCCGGGCCGACGACCCGGCGGCACGCCGCCACGGAAGGAACCATGACCCACCTCCGACGCACCACCGCCGCCGCGGCCTCGCTCGTCGCCGCCACCCTGGCCCTGACCGCCTGCACCGGCGGCGACACCGACGGCGGGCAGACCGCCACCGGTGACCAAAAGGACGTCACGATCGCGGTCCACAACGGCTGGGACGAGGGCATCGCCGTCTCGCACCTGTGGGCCGAGCTCCTCGAGTCCGAGGGGTACGACGTCGAGCTCGAGATGGCCGACGCCGGCCCCGTCTACACGGGGATCGCGGGCGGCCAGTTCGACGTCAACGTCGACACCTGGCTCCCGCTGACCCACGGCGACTACCTCGAGGAGTACGGCGACGACCTCGAGCTGCTCGGCGCGTGGTACGACGACGCCGTGCTGACGATCGCGGTCAACGAGGACGCCCCCCTCACCTCGCTCGCCGAGCTCGGCCAGAACGCCGACGTCTTCGGTGGCCGCCTGGTCGGCATCGAGCCGGGCGCCGGCCTGACGCGCATCACCAAGGACGAGGTCATCCCGACCTACGGCCTCGAGGGCATGGACTTCGTCGAGTCGTCGACGCCCGCGATGCTCGCCGAGCTCACGGGTGCCACGGACGCGGGCCGCAACATCGCCGTCACGCTGTGGCGGCCGCACTGGGCCTACGACGCGTTCCCCATCCGCGACCTCGAGGACCCCGAGGGCGCCCTGGGCGAGGCCGAGCGGATCGAGAGCGTCGGGCGCACGGGCTTCGCGGAGGACTTCCCGCAGCTGGCCGCGTGGCTCGCCGAGTTCACGCTGACGGACGAGCAGCTCTTCTCGCTCGAGAACATCATGTTCAACGAGCTGGGCGGCAAGGACAACGAGGCCGCCGTCGAGCGGTGGCTCGAGGAGAACCCGGACTTCTTCCCGGGCATCAAGGACGCGGCCGGCGAGGTCTGAGACCGCGACGTCGACGTCAGGCGGTGCCGCTCGCCGGCACCGCCTCGTCGACGAGCAGGACGGGGATGCCGTCCCGCACGGGGTACGCCAGGGCGCACGCCTGGCCCTCGCACACCAGCTGCGGCGAGCCGTCGACGGCCGTGCCGTCGGCGAGCGTCGACCCGCACGCGGGACAGCGCAGCAGGTCCCGCACCCAGGGCTCCATCGGCTGCCGGTCGCTCATCGCGTCTCCTCCGCCGCGTCCGCGCGCACGATCGACAGCACGTCGTCGCGCACCTTGACCATGATGTCCTCGTCGGCCGCCTCGACGTTGAGCCGCAGGAGCGGCTCGGTGTTCGAGGCGCGCAGGTTGAACCACCACCGCGGGTGCTCGTCCCAGTGCGAGACCGTCAGCCCGTCGAGCTCGTCCACCTCGACGGGCCCGGCGCCCTGCTGCGTCACGTACGCCTCGACCACCCGGGCGCGCGCCGCGGCGACGTCGGCGACGCGGGAGTTGATCTCGCCCGAGGCCACGTAGGGCTCGTACGCCTCGGACAGCTCGCTGAGCGTCAGCGGGCGGCCGTCGGGCGCCGTCGCCTGGCCGAGCGCGGACAGCACGTGCATGGCCGCGAGCATGCCGGTGTCGGCGAAGAAGAAGTCGCGGAAGTAGTAGTGCGCGCTGTGCTCCCCGCCGAAGACGGCGTCGTTGCGGGCCATCTCCGCCTTGATGAAGGAGTGGCCCACGCGCGTGCGCACCGTGCGGGCACCCGCCGCCTCGAGCAGGTCGGGGACGACCTTGGAGGAGATGAGGTTGTAGATGACCGTCGGCGTGCGGCCGGCGGCGCGCTCGCGCGCGACCTCGCGCAGCCCGACCAGCGCCGTGATCGCCGACGGCGTCACGGGTTCGCCCCGCTCGTCGATGACGAAGCAGCGGTCGGCGTCGCCGTCGAAGGCCAGGCCGATGTCGGCGCCGTGCTCGACGACGGCCGCCTGCAGGTCGCGCAGGTTCTCGGGCTCGAGCGGGTTCGCCTCGTGGTTCGGGAACGTGCCGTCGAGCTCGAAGTACAGCGGCACGACGTCGAACGGCAGCGCGGGCAGGCCCGCGGCGTCCCCGAGCACGGCGGGCACCGTGAGCCCGCCCATGCCGTTGCCCGCGTCGACGACGACCTTGAGCCGGCGCAGTCCGGCGAGGTCGACGAGCGAGCGCAGGAACGCCGCGTACTCCCCCAGCATCTCGCGCTCGGTGACCTCACCGGGCACGGCGGCGTCGGCCGGCGGCTCGACCAGGTACCGCGCGGCGAGCTCGCGGATCTCGCCGAGCCCCGAGTCCTCGCCCACCGGCCGCGCACCCGCCCAGCACATCTTGATGCCGTTGTACTGCGCGGGGTTGTGGCTCGCGGTGAACATCGCGCCCGGCACGTCCAGGGCGCCCGAGGCGTGGTAGAGCCCGTCGGTCGAGCACAGCCCGATGAGCACGACATCGACCCCGCGCCGGGTCAGGCCCTCCGCGAACGCGCCGACGAGCTCCGGGCCCGAGGGCCGCATGTCGCGGCCGATGACGGCGCGCGGCCGCGCGCCGCCCGCGGCGTCCGCTCCCCGCAGCACGACGACGTCGGCGAACGCGGCGCCGATGGCCCGGGCGACGTCGGGGCTGAACTGGTCGGGCACGACGCCGCGGACGTCGTAGGCCTTGATGAGCGCGCTGAGGTCGGGCCGTGGTGCTGTGGTCACGGCGGCAGCCTAGTGGCGCGCGGCGCCCGAGGACCGCGTCAGCGCGGCTTGCGGGCCGAGCGCTGGATGATGGTGTCGATCGGCAGGCTCTGCCACGCTCCCGTGTCGTCGAGGGTGATCCACTCGCGCCGCTCGCAGCGGTTGCAGGAGACGAACGTGACGTCGGTGCCGTCCGTCAGGACCAGCGGCAGCCGGGTCAGGTCCGGGCCGCTGCACGACGAGCAGCGCTCCGGCGGCGGGACGCCCGGGCCGGGCAGGCCACCCGGCGGGGGCGCCGCGGCACGGGCCACGTCAGCCCTCCCCGCGCAGGACGCGCAGGTGGCCGCGACGGCTGACCTCGGTACCGGGGGGCGCCTGCGGTGCCTCGGGCGCCGCCTCGGGACGCCGTCGCCCCGCCTCGCGCACCGCGTCCGCGAGCGCCACGAGGTCGTCGGGCGTCGGACCGCTCGGGACGAACTCGGGCGTGAGCCGCACGACCTCCCACCCCCGCGGCGCCGTGAGGCGCCCGGCGTGCTCGCCGCACAGGTCGTAGGAGTGCGGCTCGGCGAGCTGCGCGAGCGGCCCGAGGACCGCCGTCGAGTCCGAGTACACGTAGGTGAGGGTCGCGACGGCGGCACGGCCGCAGGCGCTGCGGGAGCACTGGCGGCCTGATCTCACGCGAGGAGACTACCCGGGGCGTCCCGCGCACGGGCGGCCACCACGCCGCGTCGGCGACACTCGGGCGCGCCGGTGCCCCGACGTACAGTGGGCCCGTGAGCACCCTGCGTCGCGGTCCTGCGGGGCCGGTGGTGGCGGCGCGGCGACGGGACCGCCGGGGACGCGGCCTGCGCGGCCCGCTGATGCCGATGAACCTGCCGGGCTACCGCACGCGCGCCGAGCGCTTCGACGAGCACGTGCTGGCCGCCGTCGAGCGGATCGAGCGGCGCTGGTCGGCCCAGCTCGAGGGCACCGAGTTCGCGGTCGAGGACGTGCCCCCGTCGGGCCCGGCTCCCTGGGAGCACGGCGGCGTGCCGCTCGGCCGGTGCTTTCCCGCCGACGCCGGCCTGCCCTCGCGCATCGTCGTCTACCGGCGCCCGCTCGAGACGCGCGCCGTGGACGAGGCGGACCTCATGGACCTGGTCCGCGACGTCCTGGTCGAGCAGGTGGCGCACCTGCTCGCGCGCACACCGGAGGACGTCGACCCGGAGTACCGCAGCTGAGCGCAGAGCGCCCGGCCGCTGCGTCTAGGCTGGACGCCACCATGGCAGCCCCCACGCCCCCGCCCGTCCGCGCCGTGTGCGTGACCTTCCACCCCGGTGACGAGCTCGACGCCTTCGCGCGGTCGCTGCGCGAGGCGACGAGCGCCCCGGTCGAGCTGGTGCTGGTCGACAACGGCAGCGACCACACAGTGAGCGAGCGCGTCGCGCGCGAGCACGGGGGCCGCGTCCTGGACGCTGGCGGCAACCTCGGCTACGGCCGGGCCGCCAACCTCGGGGCGCGCGACGCGACGCAGGAGTGGCTCGTCGTCGCCAACCCCGACGTCGTGTGGCACCCCGGGAGCCTCGACGCCCTGCTCGAGGCCGCCGCACGCCACCCACGGGCCGGGGCGCTGGGACCCGGGATCCTCAACACGGACGGCACGCGGTACCCCTCGGCGCGCGCCCTGCCCTCGCTCACCCAGGGCGCCGGTCACGCCGTCCTCGGGCGCGTGTGGCCCGGCAACCCGTGGACGCGCGCCTACCAGCGGCGCCAGGAGGACACCGCCTCCGTGGAGCGCACCGCGGGCTGGCTGTCGGGCTCGTGCCTCCTGCTGCGCACGGAGGCGTTCCGCGCGGTCGGCGGCTTCGACGAGGGCTACTTCATGTTCTTCGAGGACCTGGACCTGGGCGAGCGGCTCGGGCTGGCCGGCTGGGAGAACGTCTACGTCCCCGACGTCACCGTGACACACATCGGCGGCACGTCCTGGCGCGAGCGACCGGCGCGGATGATCCGGGCCCATCACGCCTCCGCGGCGCGCTACCTGACGCGGCGCTACCACCGCTGGTACCAGTGGCCCGTGCGGGTGGCGATCCGGGCCGGGCTCGCCGTGCGGCAGGCGCTCGAGCTGCGCGCCGCGCGCTGAGGCCTCAGCCCACCAGCACGTCCACCGCGGGGCGGTCCCGCGTGGGCGCCACCGGGGCCAGCACCGAGACCATCTGTCCGCTCTCGTCGTCGTGCACGAGCACCACGGCCCACGCGACCCGGGGGTCCTGCGTGCGCACGACGACGGCCGCGGGCACCGCGGTGTCCGCGCCGTCCGCCTCGTCCACCAGGTCGGCGAGCGCCAGCTCCGTCGTCGTGCCGGCGCGCAGGCTCACGTCCCGGGACGCGACGACGGCGCCCGAGGCGTCGAGCACCTCGACCTCGACCTCGGCGGCACCCCTGACGTCCGGGAGGGGCGCGACGCCCAGCGAGAGGGTCGGGCTGGTGCCCGGCAGGGCCGGCAGCGCCAGCGGTCCCGTCGTGCCCCCGCGCACCGACGGGGCCCAGGCCCGGTCGACCGGCGACAGCGCCAGCGTGCCCGCGCCGGGCCGGCCGACGCCGGCTCCCCGGGTCAGGAGCGCCGACGCCACCACGGGGACCTCGCTCTCGACGACCACGGTGTACGTGCCCGCCGGCAGACCGGCGAGCGGCACGTCGAGCACCTCCCCCGCCGCCAGCTCGACCTCCTCGGCGCCGGGCAGCGACACGTCGCCGTCGGGCCCGAGCAGCGTGAGGGTGGCCGTCCCGCCCTCGTCACCCGGGGCGAGCAGGCGCACGGCCGCGGTGTCGGCGCCGTCGATCTCCGAGGCCGTGACGGACAGCCCGGGGACCACCTGGCGCTGGGACGGCGCGCGGCCGGCGGCGACGTAGTCCACGCCCGCGGGCAGGAGCCCGCGCAGCTCGCTGTCCTGCAGGTAGGCGGTGACCAGACCGCCGGCGGCGCGCAGGTGCACCACGATGCGTCGCTGCTCGGCGGCGACGCCCTCGAGGAGGACCACGCGCTCGGCGCCGGGCGGGACGAGGTACTCGGGCGCCCCGGCGAGGTCGACGGGACCCGCGGGCCCCCACAGCTCGACGTCGACCGTCGCCGGCGTCGAGCCGGGGTTCTGCAGGACGAGGCGCGCACTGGTGCCCAGCGACGTCCCGCCTCCCACGAGCCACACGTCGGCGGCCGGCTGCTGGCACGACGTCGCCGCGACGCCGCGCAGGTCGCCCGCCGCGGTCAGCGCGCCGACGGCGCCGGCCGACCACGCGGGCCCGTCGCCCGCGGCG
>NZ_JACEXH010000066.1:0-17067 GCF_014525465.1 Actinotalea sp. JY-7885
GCGGCGCTCGGCCGCGCGGTGCGCCACGGCCCACCGCAGCGCCGACGCCTCGGCGGCGCGGGTCCAGCCGGGGCGCGGACGGAGCAGTCGGCCCACGAGCCGACCGAACGTGACGAGCGCGTGCGCCTCGAGCCACAGCACGACGTCGGCCTCGGCGTACGCCAGGCCCACCTGCGCCGCGTCGTCGCCGTCGACCACCCAGCCCGCGGGAGCATCGGCGAGGGCCCGGGCGCACGCCGCGCGGTAGGCGGCGACGTCGGCCGCCTCCCCGCCGGGAAGGCGCATGAGCGCGTCCACCTCGATCACGGGCACGCCGAGGCGCGCGCCGATCCGGTACGCGAGTCGCGTCTTGCCCACCGCCTGGTGCCCGACGACGCGCACGCGCCGCACCACCCGCGCCGCCACGGGCACCGCACCGCAGGCCACGGGCAATGACCCTGCAGCCACGTCGCCGCTCGCCCCGCCCGCCCGGTCAGCCGCGCAGGGCGGCCACGAGGGAGCGCAGGCGCGGGTTGTCGAACAGGTCGTCGACCATGACGAGGCGCTGCGCCGAGTCGGCGAGCGGGACCCGCCAGTTGGGGTACTCCTGGTCGGTGCCGGGCTGGTTCTGGGCGCGCCGCTCCCCCACCGCGTCGGCGAGCGAGACCCCGACGAGCACGGAGGGAGACGCCATGACCAGGCGGTGCAGCGCCTCGACGAGCTGCCGCTCGGAGGGGTCCGCGCCGACCAGCCCGCGCTCGGCCACCACGGCGAGCATCTGGTCCCGCTCGGCGCGCGCGGCCTCGCGCACCTTCTCGACCGGCTCGTTCAGCAGGCCGAGCCGGTCGCGCAGGTCCACGTGCTCGAGCGCCAGGTAGCCCGCCGTCGGCGGCAGGTCGTGCGTCGTCACCGTCGCCAGCGCGAGACGCCGGTACCGCTCGGGCGGCATCGGCCGGTCGCCCTCCCACTCGAACCAGAGCACCGAGGTGCCGAGGATCCCGCGCTCCGTGAGGTAGTCGCGCACCCACGGCTCGAAGGTGCCCAGGTCCTCGCCGATGACGACGGCGTTCGCCCGGTGCGCCTCGAGCGCGAGGATCCCGATGAGCGCCTCGTGGTCGTAGCGGACGTACGCGCCCTCCTGGGCACCGTGCCCCTGGGGGATCCACCACAGGCGGAACAGCCCGATGACGTGGTCGATGCGGATGGCGCCCGCGTGCCGCAGCACCGTGCGGAGCATGTCCCGGTACGGCGCGTACGCGGCGCGCGCGAGCGCGTCGGGACGCCACGGGGGCTGCGACCAGTCCTGGCCCTGCTGGTTGTACATGTCCGGCGGTGCGCCGACCGAGACGCCCTGCGCGAGCACGTCCCGCATCGACCACGCGTCGGCGCCCTCCGGGTGCACCCCGACGGCGAGGTCGTGCATGATCCCGATCCGCATGCCGCCCTCGAGGGCCGCGCGCTGGGCGTCGGCGAGCTGCTCGTCGGCGACCCACTGGAGCCACGCCCAGAAGGTGATCCGGTCCGCGAGGCGCGTGCGCAGCTCCGCGACGACGTCCGAGTGGCGGTCGTCGGCACCCGCGGGCCACTCCTCGCCCGCGAAGTGCTCCTGCATCGCGCACCACAGCGCGAAGTCCTCCAGCCCCTGGCCCTGCTCACGCCGGAACGTGTCGAACGCTGCCTGGCGCGCGGCCGACCGCGGCGCGGCGAACACGACGTCGAGGGCCACCCGCTTCGCCTCCCAGGCGGTGTCGCGGTCGATCGGCCCGGGGTCCTCGCTCAGCGGACGCGCGACCTCGGCCTGCCACTCGACCAGCGAGCGCTCGGCGACCGGCAGGTACGCCGTCTCGGGGATGTCCTCGACGCGCAGGTAGAGCGGGTGGACGAAGCGCCGGCTGGCCGGCAGGTAGGGCGAGGGCGACAGCGGCGGCACCGGCTCCCCGGCGTGCAGCGGGTTGATGAGCAGGAAGTCCGCACCGGTGCGTCGCCCGGCGAGCCACGCCATCTCCCGCAGGTCCGCCAGGTCGCCGACCCCCCACGAGCGCGCGGAGCGCACCGAGTACAGCTGCGCCATGAGGCCCCAGGCGCGTCGTTCGTCGAGGCCGTGGGACAGCTCGAGCCTCGGGGGGGTCACGACGACCGTCGTGCGCGACGTCGTGCCGGCGCTGGTCGCGACGAGCGTGTGCCACCCGAGCGGCACCCCGGCGGGGATCTCGACGGTCGCGCGCCCCAGGGTGCGTCCGTCCACCGTGCGCGGCGGCACGTAGCGGTCGAGCTGCTCCAGCTCGCGGCGCCCGCCGCCCTCCTCCGGGTCGAGCTCGAGCCACGCCTCGAGGGGGTCACCGTCGAGCACGTGGACGGGCACCTCGCGCGTGGTGCCCTCGCGCAGCACGACGACGGGCGGCAGCGGCCGGCGCCACTCCTCGTCCTCGGCCCGCTCGAGCGCGAGCGCCGCCCGCTCCGGCGTGGAGGCGTCGACGCCGAGCGCAGCCAGCACGGCGACCAGCGTCGTCTCGCTCACCTGCGTGAGCACACCGCCGAAGCCCCAGAAGTCCTTCACGACGCCGTAGCGCTCGGCGAGGGCCAGCAGCGCCGGGGGAAGCTCCCCGGCGGCGGGACGGTCGGGGTGGTCGGCAGGCAGGTCGGCAGGCACCCTTCGATCCTGCCAGAGCCGACCCGGTGCGCATCCGGGCAGCGCCGGGCAGCGCCGCGTTGCCCGACCACGCGCCGTCGCGCCGTAGCCTGCGGTCATGACCCTGGGCCCCTATCCCCCGGCCGAGCGCTCGGACGTCGTCGACGACCTGCACGGGCGCCGCGTCCCGGACCCGTACCGCTGGCTCGAGGACGCCGACGCCGACGACACGCGCGCGTGGTCGGCGGCGCAGGACGCGCTCCTCGCCCGCTACTGGACCGGGGACGGCGACGCCGACCGGACGCCCGCCGACGTCGCCCGCTGGCGCGCGCGGCTCGCGGAGCTCATGGCGACGGGGAGCACCGGCACGCCCGTCTGGCGCGGGGAGAGCCACTTCCGCTCCTGGCGCGCGGGGGACGCCGAGCACGCCGTCGTCCAGCTGGTGGGACCCGACGGGCGGGCGCGCACGCTGGTCGACCCCGTGGCGCTGGACCCGGCGGGCACCACCACGCTGGACGCGTGGCAGCCGAGCATCGAGGGTGACCTGCTCGCCTACCAGGTCTCGAGCGGCGGCACCGAGGAGAGCGTCCTGCACGTGCTCGACGTGGCCACCGGCGAGCTCGTCGACGGCCCGATCGACCGCGCCCGCTACTCGCCGGTCGCGTGGCTGCCCGGGGGCGAGGCGTTCTTCTACGTCCGCCGCCTCGAGCCGGCCCTCGTGCCGGCGGGCGAGGAGCAGTACCACCGCCGCGTCTGGCTCCACCGGGTGGGGACGGACCCGGCCACCGACGTCGAGGTCTTCGGTGCCGGGCTGGACCGGACGACGTACTTCGGGGTCAGCGTCACGCGCGACGGACGCTGGCTCCTCGTCAGCGCGTCGGCCGGGACGGCGCCGCGCACGGACGTCTGGATCGCGGACCTCGACGCGTCGGCGCCGCCGACCCCCGACCTGCGCCCCGTGGTGGTGGGGCGCGACGCGGAGACGTCGGCCTGGGTGGGACGCGACGGGCGCCTGTACCTGCACACCGATCTCGACGCCCCCCGCGGGCGCCTCGCGGTGACGGACCCGTCCCGCCCCGGACCCGAGCACTGGCGCACGCTCCTCGCGGAGGACCCGGAGGCAGTGCTCCAGGGCGTCGTCCTCCTCGACGACGGCGACGGCGACGAGGCCGCGTGCCGCCCCACCGAGCTGGTCGCGCTGTGGACCAGGCACTCGGTCAGCGAGCTGACCGTGCACGACCCGCTGGACGGCGCGGCGCTGCCCGGCCCGCGGGGACGCGTCCCGCTGCCGGGCCTCGGCACGGTCGCCGGCCTGCGCCGTCGGCCGACGGGCGGCCGGGAGCTGTGGTTCGGCTGGACCGACACGACCACGCCGACGGCGATCCACCGGTGGGACGCCCGCACGGGAGAGGTCACCGGCTGGGCCTCACCTCCCGGGACCCTGCCGCACCTGCCCGAGGTGCGCGCCCGGCAGGTCACCTTCCCGAGCGCCGACGGGACGCCGGTGCGGATGCTCGTCGTCGCCCGCGCGGACCTGCTCGACGACGCTGGCCTGCCCCGCGGCCCGCTGCCGACGATCCTCTACGGCTACGGCGGCTTCCAGATCAGCCTCGACCCGGCGTACTCGGCGACCGCCCTGGCGTGGGTCGAGGCGGGCGGCGCGTACGTCGTCGCGAACCTGCGCGGCGGCGGCGAGGAGGGCGAGCAGTGGCACCGCACCGGGATGCGCGGCCACAAGCAGAACGTCTTCGACGACGCCCACGCGGCGGCCGAGCGGCTGGTGGCCGACGGCTGGACCACCCCGGACCGCCTCGCCGTGTGGGGCGGGTCGAACGGCGGGCTCCTCGTCGGCGCCTTCGTGACCCAGCGGCCGGACCTCGCGGCCGCCGCCGTGTGCAGCGCCCCGCTGCTCGACATGGTCCGCTACCAGCACTTCGGCCTCGGGGTGACGTGGACCGAGGAGTACGGGGACGCCGCCGTGCCGCAGGAGCTGGACTGGCTGCTGGGCTACTCGCCGTACCACCGCGCGGTCGCGGCCGGCGAGCGGGCCGGCGCCGGCCCGGCGTACCCCGCGGTGCTCTTCACCGTGTTCGAGGGCGACACGCGCGTCGACCCCCTGCACGCCCGCAAGACGTGCGCGGCGCTGCAGCACGCGACGTCGGCGTCGCCCGCGGGGGCGCCGGTCCTGCTGCGCCGGGAGACCGGCGTGGGCCACGGCGGCCGCTCGCTCAGCCGCACGCTGGGCCTCACGTCCGAGCAGCTCGCCTTCGTGGCGCGGCAGACCGGGCTCGACGCGGCCCGCGTCGGGGCCGTCGCCGCGACGGCGGGGGCGAACTAGCCTTGGCGACCGTGCCTGCCGTCCTGCTGACCCGTCCCCCGCTGCGCCTGGCGACCGACCTGGCCGAGACCTCGGGCCGGTGGTTCGACTGGCTCCTCGGCGCCCCGCTGAAGAGCGCGGTCGCCGTCCTCATCGGCCTGGTCCTGCTGGCCCTGTCCCGGTGGCTCATCACGCGGACCGTCCGCTCCGTCGTGACGGGCGGCGCGAAGATGCGCAGCGGCGCACGGCGCCTCCTCATGAGCACCCGCGTGACCGCCGGGATGGCCGAGTCCAGCGCCCTGATGGTCGCGCGCCGCGTCCAGCGCGCCGAGACGATGGGCTCGGTGCTGCGCTCCTCGGCGGCGTTCCTCGTGGCCATCGCCGTGCTCACGGCCGTCGCCAACATCAACCACTGGGACCTGGGGCCGGTCCTCGCCTCCGCGGGCGTCGCCGGCGTCGCGCTCGGGTTCGGGGCCCAGACGCTCGTCAAGGACTTCATCTCCGGGCTCTTCATGCTCGTCGAGGACCAGTACGGCGTGGGCGACGTCGTGGACCTCGGGGAGGCGTCCGGCACCGTCGAGGCCGTCGGGCTGCGCGTGACCCAGGTCAGGGACATGAACGGCACGCTCTGGTACGTCCGCAACGGCGAGGTGCTGCGCGTCGGCAACATGACGCAGGGCTGGTCGCGGGCCGTCGTCGAGGTGCGGGTCGACCCGGGCGAGGACGTCGAGCGCGTCGAGGGCCTCCTCCGCGAGGCCGCCGGGACGCTGGTCACCGACGAGACGCTCGGTCCCCTCCTGCTGGACGAGCCCGAGGTCACCTCGTTCGAGGACCTCACGGGCGAGTCGGTCATGCTGCGCGTCGTGGTCCGGACCGCGCCCTCCAAGCAGTGGCAGATCCAGCGCGAGCTGCGGGCGCGCCTGCGCGAGACGCTCGGGCGCGAGGGCGTCGCGCTGGCCCTGCCCCGGCGCGAGGTGCTCGTGGAGCGCGAGCGCGCCGCCGGGCCCGACAAGGCCAAGGGCGCCGGCCCGGCGTAGCGCGCGTCAGCTCGAGCGGCCGCCTGCCAGCGCCGCGACGACGAGCCGCAGGTCGGGCAGGGCGACGTCGGCGCCGGGCAGCTCGTGCGGGGCGTTGCTCGTCGTGAGGCCGACCACGTACCCCACGCCGGCCGCGCGGGCCGAGGCGATGCCGGCCGGTGCGTCCTCGGCGGCCACGAGGCCGTCCGGGGCCAGGCCGAGCAGGCGCGCGCCGCGCTCGTAGGGCTCCGGGTGCGGCTTGCCCTCGACGCACTCCTCGGCCGTGACCATCGGCGGGGCGGCCAGGCCGGGCACCTGGGTGCGCAGCGCCGCGAGCGCGCGCTCGACCCACTCGCGCCGGGCCGACGTCACGATCGCCGCCGGCAGCCCGACGTCGGCACACAGCGCGAGCAGCTCGGCGGCGCCCGGCACCACGGCGGGGACCGCGTCGGTCCGGCCGAGCTGCGCGACGACGGCGTCGGTCAGGGCCACGGGGTCCTCGCCGCGCCACGGACCGTCGAGCACGGGGAAGACCTCCACCGCGCGCCGGCCCATGAACTGCCGCACGACGGCGTCGGGGACGTCCCAGCCGCGCTCGGCGAAGTAGTCGGCGAAGGCCGCGCGCTGCAGCGGCTCGCTGTCGACGAGCGTCCCGTCGAGGTCGAGCAGCAGCCCGGCGCCGGGGCGCGCGAGGCGTGCGGCGAGCGCGGCCTCGACGTCGGTGGCGGCCGACTCCCGCCCCGACAGGTCGGAGAGCCCCGGCGAGCCCGCCGTCACGCCCACTCGAGGAAGGGCGTCCCGGCGGCGACCGCGTCACCCGGCTCGACGAGCCCGCGCACGGCGCCGGTCTCGCCCTGGATGGCGACGACCGGGCACACCGGCGACCGACCCCCGGCCGCGACCGCGGCCGCGTCCCAGCTCACGATGCGCTGGCCGGTGCTGACGCGGTCACCCTCGGCGACGTGGAGCGTGAAGCCCTCGCCCGCGAGCTGGACCGTGTCCAGCCCCAGGTGCACCAGGACGGCGTGCTGCTCGTCCACCTGCACGACGAAGGCGTGCGGGTGCAGCTTCGCGATGGTCCCGTCGACCGGCGCGACGGCATCGCTGTCGCCCGCGCCGGTGTCCGGGTCGATCGCGAGACCCGGGCCCACGATCGCGCCCGCGAAGACGGGGTCGGGCACGTCGGCCATGGCCAGCACCGTGCCGGCGACCGGCGCCACGAGGGTCAGCGGCATCAGCGCAGGTCCTCGATGTCCGAGGCCAGCGTGTCCGCCTCCGGTCCGACGACGACCTGCACGACCTTGCCCGAGCGCACCACGCCGAAGGCACCGAGCGCCTTGAGGGCCGGCTCGTCCAGCAGCGACGGGTCCTCCAGCTCGACCCGGAGCCGCGTGATGCAGGGCTCCAGGTCGATGATGTTCGCGTCGCCACCCAGGGCCGCCAGGATCTGCTCAGCCTTGCTCATCGATTCCTCCTCGTTCGCGACGGCGGCTCTGTCGCCGACCGTCAACAGTAGTCACATCAGGTCTTCGAGATCGCTGGCGAGGACGTCCACGGTCGGCCCCACGACGACCTGGACGACACGCCCGGCCACCATGACGCCGTGCGCTCCCGCCGCCTTGAGCGCCGGGACGTCGACGCGTCCGGTGTCGCGCACCTCCGACCGCAGGCGCGTGGTGCACGGCTCGATGTCGACGATGTTCTCGACCCCGCCGAGCGCGGCGAGGATCTTGACCGCCTGGTCCTGCGAGCTCACGTTCCTCCTCCGTCGTCGTGCACATCGGTCCTGCCCGCGCCGGCCATCGATGCGGGCGCCGCGCCGGCCTCGCCGCGCGGCGTGAGGGCCGGCCGCGGCGCGCGCAGCGGCACCCACAGCACGTAGCGGTCGGCCCGGTAGGACGAGCGCGAGTAGGCGCACGCGACGTCGCCCGCGAACGTGCGCCGGGCGAGGCGCAGCACCGCGGCACCCGGGCGCAGGCCCAGCAGCGCCGCGTCCTGGGCGTCCACCTCCGACGCCGCCACCGTGTCCTCCCCCCAGTCCGGGTCGATGCCGCGCCGGCGCAGCTCGCCGTAGATGCTCTCGGGAGCACCGTCCGCGATCAACGACGGCGCGAGCGCCGTGGGGACCCAGGTCTGCTCGATCGCCATCGGCTCCCCGTCGGCGTGCCGGACGCGGTGCAGGTAGTGCACGGGCTCCCCGGGCACCAGGTCCAGCGCGTCCGCGATGTCGGGCGAGGCGGGCACCTCCTCGACCGCGAGCACGCGGCTCGAGGGCACCATGCCGCGTCGGCGCATCTCCTCGCCGAACGAGGCGAGCCGCACCTCGAGGTCGAGCTTCGAGGGGGCGACGAACGTCCCGCGCCCCTGCTCGCGGTGCAGCAGCCCCTCGACCACGAGCGCGTCGACGGCCTGGCGCACGGTCATGCGGGAGACGGCGAACCGGTCGCACAGCACGCGCTCCGACGGGATCGCGTCGCCGACCGAGAGCTCGTGGGTCACCAGGGAGCGGAGGTAGTCGCGCACGCGCACGTACTTGAGCACGGAGTGACGCACCAGGCCGCACCGCCTCTCGGTTCCGCACGTCGTCGGGTGGATCGCGCCGGATGGTTGACACCGGCGGCGCCATTCCACCATGGTGATCGCCAACTGGTCCAGACATCTAGCGCACTCTTGTCCAGCCAGCCCGGAACCGTCGCAGCCGCCGGTCCGGGAGCCGCCCCATCCGTGCGCGACGTGCCCTGGCGACCCGTGCGCCGGTGCCCGCCGACGCCCGCACACCGACCTGAGGAGTGCCCGCGCCCATGACCGCCACCACCGCCACCGAGGCCCGCGAGAAGCGGCAGATCCCCGGACTCGCCCAGCTCCAACGCATCGGCCGCTCGCTCATGCTGCCGATCGCCTCCCTGCCGGCCGCGGCGCTGCTGCTGCGGCTCGGCCAGCCCGACATGCTCGGTGCCGACGGGCTCGCCGGCGCGTGGGGCGACTGGCTCCTGCCGGTCGCCGCCGTGCTCGCCGCGGCCGGTGGTGCCCTCATGGACAACCTGCCGGTGATCTTCGCGCTCGGCGTCGCGATCGGCTACGCCCGCAAGTCCGACGGCTCGACGGGTCTGGCCGCGCTCATCGGCTACCTCGTGTTCAAGGGCGTCTCCACCGCGATGTCACCCTTCGTGCTCGGCCTGCCGGCCGAGGGCGAGGAGCAGGAGCTCATCAACTACGGCGTGCTCGGCGGCATCGTCATCGGCCTCGTCGCCGCGCTGCTCTACCAGCGCTTCTACCGGATCAAGCTGCCGGCCTACCTCGCGTTCTTCGGCGGCCGCCGCTTCGTGCCCATCGTCACGGCCTTCGCGGCGATCCTCGTCGCGGTCGTCGGTGCGTTCCTCTACCGCGGCTTCGACGCCGTGCTCGGCGGCGTCAGCGACTGGGTCACCGGCTCCGCGGTGCTCGGCGGCTTCGTCTTCGGCACGCTCAACCGCCTGCTCGTCCCGCTGGGCCTGCACCACATCCTCAACTCGGTGCCGTGGTTCCAGTTCGGCGAGTACGAGAACGCGGCGGGCACCGTCGTCAACGGCGACATCCCGCGCTTCCTCGCGGGCGACCCCACCGCCGGCATCTTCCAGGCCGGCTTCTTCCCGATCATGATGTTCGCCCTCCCGGCGGCCGCGCTCGCCATCGTCCACACGGCGAAGCCGGGCAAGCGCAAGGTCATCGCGGGCATCATGGGCTCCGCCGCGCTCGTCGCGTTCGTCACGGGCGTCACCGAGCCGCTCGAGTTCGCGTTCGTCTACGTGGCGTACCCGCTGTACGTCATCCACGCGATCCTCACGGGTACCTCGCTCGCGCTCGTCAACGCGCTGGACGTGCGCTCCGGCTTCGGGTTCTCGGCCGGTGCGATCGACTACCTGCTGAACTTCCGCATCGCCGAGCAGCCGCTCCTGCTCGTCGTCATCGGCCTGGCCTACGCGGTCATCTACTACGTGCTGTTCCGGTTCGTCATCACGAAGTGGAACCTGCGCACCCCGGGCCGCGAGGACGACGACGCCGGCGACCAGAGCACCGTCCTGGTCGACCAGCCGGTCGACGAGCCGGTCCCCGCGGTCGCGGGCGGCCCGTCGTCGGGCACGACGTCGAGCACGTCGGGCACCACCACGACGCAGCGGCCCGGCACCACGCAGGCCTGAGCGCAGGGCGCGCCGGACCGGCAGGGGGCCCGGTCCGGCGCGCCGCACGTCCGCCCGCCCCCACCCGCACGTCAAGAGATGAGGCCCCCGTGCCCGAGCGCACCGTCACCGTCGCCGTCCCCGAGGGCCTGCACGCCCGGCCGGCCGCCCTGTTCGTCCAGCTCGCCGGCGCGCAGCCGGTCCCGGTCACCATCCGCAAGGAGGGCGGCACCCCGGCCTCCGCGTCGAGCATCCTCGCCGTCATGGCCCTCGGCGCCAAGGGTGGCGAGGACGTCGTCCTGGCCGCCGAGGGCGACGGCGCCGAGGGGGCACTCGACGCGCTCGAGGGGTTCCTCACGACCCCGCAGCACTGAGCCGGACGCGCGCACGCGGTGTGACCCACGTCGCCCGGCGCGCACGGACCCGGGCCGTGGCGTACGCGACAATGGGTGTGTGACCTCCGCCGACTCCGGGGCCCCGGGACCTGGCCTGACCGACTCGTTCCACGCCTCGGTCGGGGGCAGCGAGACCTTCCGCCGCCTCGTCGCCGCGTTCTACGAGGGCGTCGCGGAGGACCCGCTGCTGCGCCCGATGTACCCCGAGACCGACCTGGGCCCGGCCGCGGACCGCCTCCAGCTGTTCCTCGAGCAGTACTGGGGCGGGCCCACCACCTACAGCGACACCCGGGGCCACCCGCGCCTGCGGATGCGTCACCACCCCTACCGCGTCAACCCGGCCGCGCGCGACGCCTGGCTGCGCCACATGCGCACCGCGCTCGACTCGCTCGCGCTGCCGCCGTTGCAGCACGCCACCCTGTGGGACTACCTCGAGCGCGCCGCGCACGCGATGGTCAACACGTTCGAGGACTGAGGAGCCCATGCCCGACCCCACCCGCATGCCTGTCGTGACGCCGGACCCGCTCGCCACCGTGCTGGACGTCCTCGAGCTCGACGAGGTCGACGAGAACACCTTCACCGGCGGCAGCCTGCCCAAGCCGGGCGGCCGCGTCTTCGGTGGCCAGGTGCTCGCCCAGACGCTGCTGGCGGCGGCGCGCACCGTCGACCCCGAGCGGCTCCCCCACTCGATCCACGGGTACTTCCTGCGCGCGGGCGACGTGACCCAGCCGATCACGTTCCAGGTCGAGCGGCTGCGCGACGGCCGCTCCTTCAGCGCGCGCCGCACGCACGCGCTGCAGGGTGGCGTGCCGATCCTGTCGATGACGACGTCGTTCCAGGTCGAGCAGGGCGGTGTCGAGCACGCCGACGTCCCGCCCCATGACGTGCCCGAGCCCGAGTCGGTGCCCAGTGCGATGGACCTCCTGGCCGCCGTCGACCACCCCGTCGCGGCGTTCTGGACCCAGGCGAGCGCGTTCGACCTGCGGCACGTCGAGGGCTCGATCTACCTCGACCCGGCCGATCAGGTCACCGACCGGCAGATGGTCTGGATGCGCGCGCGGGGGCCGCTGCCGCAGGACCAGGTGCTGCACCGCGCGCTGCTGGCCTACGCGTGCGACCAGGTCATGCTCGAGCCGCTGCTGCGCCGGCACGGCGCGAGCTGGGCGACGCGTGACCTGTCGATCGCGAGCCTCGACCACGCGATGTGGTGGCACCGGCCGGTGAGCGTGGACGAGTGGCTGCTGTACGTCCAGTCCGCGCCCTCGGCGCAGGGCGGGCGCGGCCTCGGGGCCGCCCGGGTCTACACGCGCGACGGGTCGCTGGTCGCGACGATCGCCCAGGAGGGCATGGTCCGGCTGCCCGGCTGAGCAACGCGCTCGGCGTGCCGGAGCACGCCGGGCCCCGCACACTGTGCGCATGCCTCGACTGCGCCGGGTCCGTGCCGGCGATCCGGGATGGACGCGGCGGCGCCAGGGCCGGGGCGTGATCTACCTCGACGACCAGGGCCAGCGCCTCACGGACCCCGAGGTGATCGCCCGGTGCGCCGGCCTGGTCATCCCCCCGGCGTGGAAGGACGTGTGGATCTCCCCGGCCGAGAACGGGCACATCCAGGCCATGGGGACGGACGACGCCGGCCGGCGCCAGTACCTCTACCACCCGCAGTGGCGCGCGCGGCGCGACCGCGCCAAGCACGAGCAGGTGCTGCTCATGGCGCGCCGGCTGCCCCGCGCCCGGCGCAAGGTCACGGCCGACCTGGAGCTGCCGGGGATGCCGCGGCGCAAGGCGCTGGCGCTGGCGTTCCGCCTGCTCGACGAGGCGTACTTCCGCGCCGGTGGCGAGACGTACGCCAAGCAGAACGGCAGCTACGGCCTCGCGACCGTCCGGCGCGAGCACGTGCGGGTGGACGGCGAGACGGTGAGCTTCACGTACCCCGCCAAGTCGGGCCGGGAGCGGCACAGCCAGGTCGACGACCCGGTCGTGGCACGCCTGGTGCGCGAGCTGCGTGACCGCGACGACGCCAACCCCGAGCTGCTGGCGTGGTTCGACGAGGAGGACGGCGCCTGGAAGGACGTCGCCACCGCGGACATCCAGGCGTACGTCAAGGAGCGGCTCGGGCCGGACGCGCGTCCCAAGGACTTCCGGACGTGGCACGCGAGCGTCCTCGCGGCCGCGGCCCTCGCCGAGGCCGGGGACCCGCCGCGGAGCGAGCGCGCCCGTCGGCGCGTCGTCTCGCAGGTCGTGCGCGAGGTCTCCGACGAGCTCGGCAACACACCGGCGGTCTGCCGGGCCTCGTACATCGACCCGCGCCTGATCGACCTGTGGGAGCGCGGGCGGACGATCGGGCGGCGTCGCACGCGGGCCGCGGCCGAGCGCGCCCTCATCGACCTGCTGACCTGAGCCGCCCTGCTCACCGCGCCGCGGGCCGTTACTCCATGTCCTCGAGCTCGCGGCCCTTGGTCTCCTTGACGAACCTCAGCACGAAGAAGAACGAGAGCAGCGCGAAGAAGGTGTAGAGGCCGTACGCCAGGCTCAGGCCGACGGACGACAGCGCCGGGAACGACGTCGAGATGACGAAGTTGCCGATCCACTGGGCCGCCGCAGCGAGGCCCAGCGCGCTGGCACGGATCTTGTTGTTGAACATCTCGCCGAGGAGGACCCACACCGCGGGCCCCCAGGAGGCGCCGAAGAAGACCACGAACCCGTTCGCGGCGACCAGCGCGGTCACGCCCGCGGCGCCGTCGAGCACCGGCTCGCCGTCGACCAGCCGCGCCTGCGCGAAGGTCGCGGCCAGCACCCCGAGACTCACGACCATGCCGGCCGACCCCACGAGCAGGAGCAGGCGACGCCCCACCTTGTCGATGATCGCGATCGCCACGACCGTGACGACGATGTTCGTGACCGACGTGATGACCGTCTGCAGGAGCGCGTCGTCCTCGCTGAACCCGACGCTGCGCCACAGCGTCGAGGAGTAGTAGAAGATGACGTTGATCCCGACGAACTGCTGGAACAGCGACAGCGCGATACCGACCCAGACGATCGGCAGCAGGCCCAGCGCGGGCCCGCGCAGGTCCCGGAACGACGAGCGCCGCTCGATCGAGACCGTGCGCTTGATCTCCGCCAGCCGCTGGTCGACGCCCGACTTGAGCACCTGGCCCAGCACCCGGCGCGCCTCCTTGTCCCGCCCCCGAGCGACCAGGTAGCGCGGTGACTCGGGGATCTGCAGCGCGAGGATCCCGTAGATGACCGCGGGCAGCGCCTCGGACATGAACATCCAGCGCCAGGCCTCGAGCCCGAGCCACAGCTCCTCGGCGGCCCCGCCCGCGGCGGTGGCGAGGAAGTAGTCGGTCAGCAGCGCGACGAAGATGCCGGTGACGATCGCGAGCTGCTGGAGCGAGCCCAGCCGTCCACGGATCGAGGCGGGCGAGATCTCGGCGATGTAGGCGGGCGCGATGACCGACGCCGCCCCGACGCCCAGACCGCCGACGACGCGCCACGCGATGAGGTCCCACGCCCCGACGGCGAGGCCTGACCCGATCGCGCTCACCGTGAACAGCACGGCCGAGATCAGCATGACGCGGATGCGGCCCTGCCGGTCGGCGAGCCGCCCGGCGCCCCAGGCGCCGAGCGCGCAGCCCAGCAGCGCCGACGAGACGGCGAAGCCCGTGAGGCCGGCGCCCATCTCGAACTGGTCGCGGATGGCGGTGACCGCGCCGTTGATGACGGCGGTGTCGAAGCCGAACAGGAAGCCGCCCAGCGCGGCGACCGTCGCGAGCAGCACCGCCCGCCCCGTGTCGAACTGCTCCTGCTTCGGCGCACCCGCCGTCGAGTCGGTCGTCGTCACGGCTCCCCCTTGCTCGCCCCTTGCAGCGAACGTAGGCCCGCGGTCCGCGGGCCACCACCGGAACGGAGGGCGGTGCGGGGGCGACCCGACCGACCTACGCTCGGTCGATGGGACTGTCGATCGCCGTCACAGGCGTCACGGGGTACGTCGGCGGCCGGCTCGTGCCCGAGCTGCTGGCCGCCGGTCACCGGGTCCGGGCCGTCGCCCGCAACCCGCGCCGGCTGGAGGGGCGGGACTGGGCCCAGGACGTCGAGCTGGTCGAGGCGGACGCGCAGGAGCTGGACCAGATCCGCGCGGCCCTGACGGGCGTCGACGTCGCCTACTACCTCATCCACTCCCTCGGGTCCGGGCGGCGGTTCGAGGCGAGGGACTGGCGGACGGCGCTCACGTTCGCGCAGGCCGCGCGCGAGGCCGGCGTCGGCCGCATCGTCTACCTCGGCGGGCTCTACCCGGACGGTGAGGACCTCTCACCGCACCTGGAGTCGCGCAAGGAGGTCGGCGAGATCCTCCTCGCCTCGGGCGTGCCGACCACGGTGCTGCGGGCCGCCGTCATCCTCGGCTCGGGCTCGGCGTCGTTCGAGATGATGCGGTACCTCACCGAGCGCCTGCCGGCGATGACGACGCCGCGCTGGGTCGACAACCGCATCCAGCCGATCGCGATCCGCGACGTGCTGCGCTACCTGGTGGGCAGCGCCACCATGCCGCCGCAGGTCGACCGCGCGTTCGACATCGGCGGGCCGGAGGTGCTCACCTACCGCGAGATGATGCAGCGGTACGCGGCCGTCGCGGGGCTGCGCCGGCGCGTCATCGTGGGCGTCGGTGTGCTCACCCCGCGCCTGTCGAGCCTGTGGGTCTCCCTCGTCACGCCGGTGCCCGGGCCGCTCGCGCGACCGCTCGTGGAGTCCCTGGTCCACGAGGTCGTGTGCGACGAGCACGACATCGCCCGCTGGGTGCCCGACCCGCCCGAAGGGCTCATGGGCTTCGACGACGCCGTGCGCCTCGCCCTGGCGAAGATCCAGGACGCGGACGTGGCGACGCGCTGGTCGTCGGCCTCGGTCCCCGGCGCACCGAGCGGCCCCCTGCCGAGCGACCCGGACTGGGCGGGCGGCTCCCTCTACCGGGACGAGCGGCGCACCCACGTCGACGCCCCCGCCGAGGTGGTGTGGGAGGTCCTGCAGGAGGTGGGAGGTGAGCGCGGCTGGTACTCCTGGCCGCTCGCCTGGCGCGTGCGCGGGCTCCTCGACCGGCTCTCGGGCGGGCCGGGCCTGCGCCGCGGGCGCCGGGACCCGCGCCGTCTGCTGGTCGACGACGCCGTGGACTTCTGGCGCGTCGAGGCGGTCGTCCCCGGTCGCATGATCCGGCTCCGGGCCGAGATGCGTGTGCCAGGCCTCGCCTGGCTGGAGCTCGCCGTGCGCCCCGAGCCCGACGGCGGCTCCACCCTGCGCCAGGTGGCGACCTTCCATCCCCACGGACTGCCCGGCCAGCTCTACTGGTGGACCGTCGCGCCGTTCCACGGCGTCGTGTTCGGCGGCATGCAGCGGGGCATGGCGGCCGAGGCCGAGCGGCGGGCCCCGGGGCGCGAGGGCTCGCCGGGAGGACCGCTACCCCGCCCGCTCACCGCGGCACGGTGACGTCGGCCGGGCCTGCCGCCCGGCCGCCGCGGCGGCGCATGACCAGCGGCTCCTCGAGGTACTCCCCCCACGTCGCGCGCTCGGCCTCGGTGATGCGTCGCGGTCGCCCGGTCGCGGCGTCGATGAGCACCAGCGTGGTCGCGGCCTGGACGAAGACGCGGCGCTCCGGCTCGTCCCCCGTGGTGAGCAGGTAGCACACCTCGATGCTCGCGCCGCCCAGGTGGCCGATCCAGAGCTCGACCACCAGGGGCTCGCGCCGGTAGGAGATCGGCAGCAGGTACTCGATCTCCTGACGGGCCACGAGGGTGTGGGTGCCCGCCCCCGGGCCGGCGTCGAGCACGGCCGTGGGCAGCACGCCCGCGTCCTCGCCGTGGCGCCAGAACGCCGCGATGCGCGCCTCCTCGAGGAGCCGCAGCACCTCGACGTTGTTGACGTGGCCGTAGGCGTCGAGGTCCGCCCAGCGCAGGGGCACGGGGACGTGGAGTCGGGTCATGCGCCCCATAGTGCCGTCCGGACGGGGGTGAGGAGGGTCAGCCGGCGGCGCGCGCCGCCGCGCGTGCGCACGCGTCGTGCCGGTCGAGCACCTCCCGCACGGGCGCGACGACGTGCGTCTGCGCGACCTGCTCGACCGCCGCACGCAGGTGGGCGGTGGCCCGCCGGGCGCGCCGCCGCGCCCCGATGCCCGCCGCGACCCGCGAGAGCAGGGCGAGCAGCAGGCCCACGAGCACCCCGCCGGCGACCGCGAGCGTCGGGACGGGCACCTGCACCTGGCCCTGGTCCCACACCGGCGGCTCGATGACCGGCAGCCGGAAGGCGTCCAGCCCCCACAGCACGGCCAGCCAACCGAGCCCGGCCAGGGCCACCAGGAGGGCGAGCCACTGCAGCGCGCCGACCACCGACCACCACACGGGCCGACGGTCGCTGAGCACACGCGTGCCCGCGACGGCGCGGTCCAGGGCGTCGGGCAGCTCGGTCGCGGACGGGCCTTCCTGGGTCCGGGCGCGGGCCGCGAGCACCCAGCCGTCGGGCAGGCCGGCCGTCGCCTCGTCGGTGTGGCGGCGCACCGCGGCGCGCACGCGCGCCAGCTCGGCCGGGCCGGGCC
>NZ_JACEXH010000067.1:0-16780 GCF_014525465.1 Actinotalea sp. JY-7885
TGCGGCAGGGCCTCGCGTTCGCGGCCCGGGTCGCGTCCGCCTCGTGCGCGGCGGACGGCGCGCGGGGCTGGCAGCGGGACGCCGACGTCGTGCACGGCGCCCGGTCCGCCCTGACACGCGACGTCTGAGCCTGCGCAGCCGGTCCGGACCGGCGGCGGCGCCGGTCCCGGCGTGCCATCCTTCTTCGGCACCGAGGGGTGCCGGCGCCCGGCGAGGGCGCGCGCGACGGGAGGTGTGGACGTGCCGCGCATCGACGCACCGACGGTCGCCGAGCACCGGGCCGCGCGGGAGCGCGCGCTCCTCGACGCCGCCCGGGCGCTCCTCACGGACCGGCCCGAGCGACTGCCGACGCTCGCGGAGGTGGGCGAGCTTGCGGGGCTGTCCCGCTCGAGCGTCTACCAGTACTTCGGCTCGCGCGAGGACCTCCTCTCGGCGCTCGTGCGCGACTCGTTCCCACGCTGGACCGAGCGGCTCGACGCGGCGATCGCGGCGGCCGACGGGCCGCGCGGCCGGATCCTCGCCTTCCTCCGGGCGAACCTCGAGCTCGTCGCCGACGGCGAGCACGCGCTCGCCCGCACGCTGGCGGTCGTCGCACCGACGCAGGAGCTCGCCGACCGGTCGCGCACGTTCCACGACCAGCTGCTCGTGCCGCTGCGCGAGGCGCTCGTGGAGCTGGGCGAGCCGGACCCGGACACGATGACCGAGCTGGTCGTGGCGCTGCTGCACGCGGCGTCCCAGCGCGTCGAGCAGACCGGGGACCTCGATCGCGCGTACGAGGCCACGGTCGCGCTGCTCGACGGCTACCTGCGTGCCGGAGGGCACCGGCCGGCGCCCTGACGCGAGCCCACGCAGTGGGAGGAACCCGGATCACCTTCCGGACGGGGACAGGTGCCTCGGGGCGGGGCGGGGCGTCAGGCCGCGGCCGCGCGCGGGCGGCGCAGCGCGCTGGCGCCGGACTCCCAGGCCGCCAGCATCGCGGCGCCCGCCAGGCCGTCGACCGCGAGGTACGCCGCCGCGCCCCACAGGACGTCGTCGCGCACCTGAGGCTCGGCCTCGGCGAGGGCACCGGCGAGGTCGCGGCCCGCGATCTGCTCGTGCACGGCGTCGGCCTCGACGTGCTCGTCGAAGTAGAGGGTGACGTCGTCGCCGTATCCCAGGCGACGGAAGCCGTTGGCGTACCTGCGGCACGGGATCGACGACGTCATCTCGAACGCCGCGAGGTGCCCCGTGATCGCGCCGCGCAGGCGCCGGTGCAGCCCGAACAGGCTCATCATGTTGACCGACGCGAGCGTCGGCGCGGGCACGACGTCGACGTACGCGCCGTACGTGTCGTCCAGCCCCATGGCGCGCAGCGTCCGGCCGAACAGCTCGGCGTGGATGTAGCCCGGGCGGCCGCCGCCGTACTCGTCGGTCTGGATCTCGATCAGCGCGGACTTGGCCCGGCCGCTCAGGCGCGGCAGCGCCCAGCTGTGCGGGTCCGCCTCCTTGAGGTGGTAGATCGAGCGGTGGACGAGGAACTCGTGCAGCTGCTCATCGGTCGCCTTCTTCGCGATGTACGCCGAGACGCTGGGGCCGTCGTCGGCCGCGGTCAGCGCGAACAGCGCCTCGGCGATCTCGTTCGCGGTGCGCGCGTCGGTCTGCGGCACGGGGACCAGGGCCCGGATCGCGGCCTCGAACGGGCCCTCGAGCGTCGCGCGCACCCGCAGCAGGTCGGGCTGCCACTCCCAGTCCTCGTCGACCCCGTCGAGCCCGCGGTAGGAGAGCTCGTAGAGCGCCAGCAGCGAGACCTGGACGTCCTCGTCCGCCAGGACGTCGTCGGTCATGGCCACCGCACGCTCGGCCGCCGCCTGGAGGGCGGGCAGACAGGTCACACCGGCCGGGTCACCGGCGAGGGTCTCCAGCAGGAGCTCGCTCAGCGGGCCTCGGGCAGCCGGTCGTCGCATTCAGGTCCTCCTCGTCGAACGCCGTCGGCGCCACGTTGCGCCCGCGCCGACAGGGGGCGCCTTCGCGGCGTCCCGCGGTCACCCTGTCACCGGCGGTGGCCGTCCGCATCCGCAGCCCGCCCCGGCGGACGGGCCCTCGGCGCGCGGACGGGCACGGGCCGCGGTTGACTGCGGTCGTGAGCCTGAGCGAGATCCGCGGTGCCCGGACGCCCCACCAGCCCGACGACGCCGCCGCCGTCGAGGCGCCGGCCGACGGCGGCTGGGCGAGCATCACCGCCTGCCCGAACGGCCCCCTGCTCGTGCGCGGCGACGTCGAGATCCTTCTCGCCAGCGGCGAGCCCGCCCCGCGCCGGCGGCGCACGGTGGCCCTGTGCCGGTGCGGCGCCTCGGGCATCAAGCCGTACTGCGACGGCAGCCACAAGGTGATCGGCTTCACCACGGACGACGAGCCGGTCTGAGGGCACCGGTTCGATGAGCGCCCCGGAGCGCACGCTGCTCGTGGCCGCCGCCTACGTGGCGCTCCGGCGACGCGACAAGGTCCTGCTCCAGCTCCGCCAGGGCACGGGGTACATGGACGGGTACTGGTGCCTGCTCGCCGGGCACGTCGACCTCGGGGAGTCCGTGGTCGACGCCGCCGTGCGCGAGGTGCGCGAGGAGTCCGGCGTCCGGGTGGCAGCCGAGGACCTCGAGCCGCTCACGACCCTGCACCGGTTCGAGCCCGGCGGCCCGCCGGTCGAGCAGCGGTGCGACGTCTTCTTCGAGGCGTGGCGCTGGTCGGGCAGCCCGCGCCTCGCCGAGCCGGACAAGGCGTCGGCGATGGCGTGGTTCCCGCTGGACGCGCTGCCCGACGTCGTGCCGCACGAGCGCCTGGTCCTGGACCACCTGGCCCGCGGCACGCGCCCCCCGGCGCTCCTCGTCGTCCGCCTGGACCCGCCGCCGGACCGCTACCCGTCCCCCGCCGCGCCCTCCTGACGCGCGCGCCCCTGATGCGCCGGAGGGTTCCGACCGCTCAGCGGTCAGAACCCTCCGTGCGGCCGCACCCGGCCCCGGCGCGCGGCCGTCAGGACTTCTTCGCGGCGGCCTTCGGCTTGGCGGGTGCCTTGCGGGCCGGCGCCTTGCGGGTCGTCGCGCGCTTCTTGACCGGGCCGCGCGCGCGCTTCTCCGCGAGCAGCTCGGACGCACGCTCGAGCGTGATCGTCTCCACCGCGTCCTCCTTGCGGAGCGTCGCGTTGGACTCGCCGTCGGTGACGTACGGGCCGAAGCGGCCGTCCTTGACCACGACCGGCTTGTTGCTCACGGGGTCCGTGCCGAGCTCGCGCAGCGCCGCGGACGCCGACGCGCCCCGTCCGCGCTTCGGCTCGGCGTAGATCTTGAGCGCCTCCTCGAGCGTGATGTCGAACATCGCCTCCTCGCTGGGGAGGGTGCGCGAGTCGGTGCCCTTCTTGAGGTAGGGACCGTAGCGGCCGTTCTGGGCCGTGATCGGCTCGCCGCTCTCCGGGTCCGTGCCCACCACGCGCGGCAGGGAGAGGAGCTTCAGGGCGTCGTCGAGCGTGACGGTCTGCAGGTCCATCGACTTGAGCAGCGACGCCGTGCGCGGCTTGGGTGCCGCCGCGAGCGCCTTCTTCTTCGCCGCGGCGGACAGCCCCGGGTCCAGCTCGGGCTCCGGGAGCAGCTCGGTGACGTACGGCCCGTAGCGGCCGTTCTTGGCGACGATCGTCGTGCCGGTCGAGGGGTCCTCGCCGAGGACGAGGTCGCCGTCGGGCTGGGTCTCGAGCAGCTCGCGCGCCTTGTCGACGGTGAGCTCGTCGGGCGCCAGGTCCTCGGGGACCGACGCGCGCCGCGGCGTGCCGTCCTCGGTCGTGCCGCCGTCCTCGAGGTAGGGCCCGTACCGGCCGACCCGCAGCGTGATGCCCTCGCCGATGTCGATCGAGTTCACGTCGCGCGCGTCGATGTCGCCGAGGTTGGCGACCAGCCCGTGCAGGCCGTCCGCGCCGGCGACGGCGTCGTCGCCGAAGTAGAACTGGTGCAGCCAGGCCGCCCGCTCCTTCTCGCCCGCGGCGATGAGGTCGAGGTCCTGCTCCATGGCCGCCGTGAAGTCGTAGTCGACGAGGCGGTCGAAGTTCTCCTCGAGCAGCCGCGTCACGGCGAACGCGAGCCACGACGGCACGAGAGCCTGGCCCCGGTTCGAGACGTACCCGCGGTCCTGGATCACCGAGATCGTCGCGGCGTAGGTCGAGGGCCGGCCGATGCCGCGCTCCTCGAGCGCCTTGATGAGGCTCGCCTCGGTGAAGCGCGGCGGCGGGGAGGTGCGGTGGCCGTCGGCGGTCAGCTCGGAGCCGACCATCGCGTCGCCCTCCGCCATCTGCGGCAGGCGCGCGTCGGCCTCCGCCTTCGCGGACGTGCCCCCGCCGGCGCCGTCGGCCGCCTCGGTCGCGGCCTTGCCGCGCCGGCCCCGCGTGACGGGGGCCGCGGGGTCGTCGTCGGCGTAGCGGTCGACGTCGCGCCCCTCCTCGTACGCGGCCATGAAGCCGCGGAAGGTGATGACCGTGCCGGACGCCGCGAACACGGCGCGCGCCCCGGCGAGCTCGCCCGCGTCGGCCGACGTCGTCGCGGCCAGCCGGACCGAGGCCGTCGAGCCGCGCGCGTCGGCCATCTGGGAGGCGACCGTGCGCTTCCAGATCAGCTCGTAGAGGCGGAACTGGTCGCCGGACAGCTCGCGCGCGACCTGCGCGGGCGTGCGGAAGTGGTCGCCCGCGGGGCGGATGGCCTCGTGGGCCTCCTGAGCACCCTTGGCCTTGCTCGCGTAGTGGCGCGCCTTGTCCGGCACGTACTCGGGGCCGTAGAGCTCGGCCGCCTGGCGACGGGCGGCGTCGATCGCCTGCGCCGACAGCGCGGGCGAGTCGGTACGCATGTAGGTGATGTAGCCGTTCTCGTACAGCGTCTGCGCGGTGCGCATGGTCTGCCGCGACCCCAGGCGCAGCTTGCGGCTGGCCTCCTGCTGGAGGGTCGACGTCGTGAACGGCGCCGCGGGCCGGCGCGTGTACGGCTTGGTCTCCAGGCTCGTCACGCGGAAGTCGGCACCCTGCAGCCCGGCGGTGACCGCCGTGGCCCGCGCCTCGTCGAGCTGCACGACGTCGGCGCCGCTCGCCTTGAGCCGGCCGCGGTCGTCGAAGTCCCGCCCGCTCGCCACCCGCCGGTCGTCGAGCGCGACGAGCCGCGCCCCGAAGGAGCCCTGCTCCGCCTCGGTCGCCGGGGCGGACTGCGCGAAGGTCCCGGTGACGTCCCAGTACTCGGCGGCCCGGAACGCCATGCGCTCGCGCTCCCGCTCGACGACGAGCCGCGTCGCGACCGACTGCACGCGCCCGGCGGACAGGCCCTGGCGGACCTTGCGCCACAGCACGGGCGAGACCTCGTAGCCGTAGAGGCGGTCGAGGATGCGGCGCGTCTCCTGCGCGTCGACGAGCCGCTCGTCGAGCGTGCGCGTGCTCGCCAGGGCGCGCTGGATGGCCTCGCGCGTGATCTCGTGGAAGACCATGCGGTGCACGGGCACCTTGGGCTTGAGCTCCTGGAGCAGGTGCCACGCGATGGCCTCGCCCTCGCGGTCCTCATCGGTCGCGAGGAAGAGCTCGTCGGAGTCCTTGAGCGCGCGCTTGAGCTCGGCGACCTTCTTCTTCTTGTCGGCGTCCACGACGTAGTACGGCTCGAAGCCGTTCTCGACGTCGACGGCGAACTTGCCGAACGGGCCCTTCTTCATCTCCACGGGGAGCTCGGAGGGCTGCGGGAGGTCACGGATGTGCCCCACGGACGCCTCGACGACGTAGCCGTCGCCGAGGTAGCCGGCGATCGTGCGCGCCTTCGCGGGCGACTCCACGATCACGAGCTTGCGACCTGAGGCCATGCGGGGACCTGCTCTCTCATCATTCGGCCGGGAGGACGGGGCGTGCTCCCGGGACCGGGCGGGGCCGTGGCGCACGCGCCTCGACGGACCGCACCGCCCCCCGACGGTACGTCGGTCGGGGCGCACTCTACGACCTGGCGCGCTCCCCGGTCGCCGCCTCAGCCGCGGCGGCGGCTCGCCTCGGTCGCGCGGCGCAGGACCAGGACAGTGGCGAAGCACACGCACGAGACCGCGGCGATGCCCAGCGCGCCGCCCGCGTACGCCGTCACGAGCTCCCGTCCCGCCTCGAGGCCGTCGTCCACCGAGGCGACCGTCCGCTCGAGCGCGACGGCGGCCGCGGCGCCGGTCGCGCCGGCCGCCACGAGGAGGGTCGCGATCGCGGTCGCGGTGCGCCGCGGCCGGTCCCCGCCCGGCTTGCCGACGGAGCGCCCGGCCGGGTCCAGGAGGGCGCCGACGGCGCTCGCGACGCCCGCCCACGCGAGGACGACGAGCACCGCGGCGACGACGTCGCTCGGCCGGTGCCAGCCGGCGACGAGGGTGGAGACGCCCGTGACCACGGTGTAGAGCGCCCCCGCGACCGCGGTCAGCGGACGCAGGCGGCGCGGCACGACCAGCAGCAGCGCGACCGCGACGGACGCGGCCGCCGTAGTGTGGCCGCTCGGGAGCGAGGGGACGAGGTGGTCCGCGTCGATGCCGACGTCGGGCCGGTCGAGGACCCACCGCTTGAGGACCTGGGTCGTGAGGTTGGCGCCGCCCATGATCAGCGCGACCTGGACGCCCAGCACGACGCGACGGCGCAGGACCGCGAGCAGGACCGTGGCGATCAGCACGGCCGCGAGGAGCGGCACCGAGATGACGTCGAGCACCTGCTCGGCCGCGGTCCAGAGCTGGTTGCGGCCGAACTCGGCACCCTCCAGCGCGCCCATGTCGGCCGCCCGGCCCGTGCGGGACAGGACGAAGCCGCGCCACACCGCCCAGATGCCGGCGACGGCGACCACGGCGACGACCACACCCGGCGCCACCGGGGCGCGGCGCCCGGGGCCCGTCGTCGGGTCACCGCCGGCGCGCTCGCGCGGTCCCGGCAGCCTCGACGGCCCGACCGGGCGCCCCGTGGGGGGCTCGGTCGTGGGCGGAGAGCTCGGGGGCGCGGGCACGTCACCACGGTAGGCGACATGCGTGCCGCCGGGCACGGCCGCCGCACGTTCCGGGCGAAAATGCCGGTTCCGCGTGTCGGCGCCCGGGTGCACTCTGGGGTCATGTCGACGACGACGTTCGGGTCCTTGCGGGCGGCCCTCGCCGGGACGGTGGTGGCGCCCGGCGACGACGGGTGGGACGAGGCCCGGCGCGGCTGGAGCAGGGGCCTGGACCAGCGCCCCGCGGCCGTGGTGCGCGTGGCATCGGCCACCGACGTCGTCGCCGCGGTGCGCTTCGCGGCCGACGCCGGCCTGCCGGTGGCCGTGCAGCCGCGCGGGCACGGCGGGACGCGGGCGCTGGACGGCTGCCTCCTGCTGCGCACGGGCGCGCTGGACGAGCTCGCGGTCGACGTCGACGCCCGCACGGCACGCATCGGCGCGGGCGTGCCGTGGGGACGCGTCCTCGCGGCCCTCGACGGGACGGGCCTGGTGGCCCCGTCCGGGTCGAACCCGTCGATCACCGCGGTCCCCTACCTCCTCGGGGGAGGGCTGTCCTGGCTGAGCCGGTCCTTCGGCACCGGGGCGTCGATCGTCCGCGCGGCCGACGTCGTCGACGCGTCCGGCACCGCCCGGCGCGTGGACGCGGACACCGACCCGGACCTGCTCTGGGCCCTGCGCGGGGGCGGGGGCGACTTCGCCGTCGTCACGGCCGTGGAGGTCGAGCTGCCGGCGGCGCCCGAGATCTACGGCGGCCGTCTGGTGCTGCCCGGGGAGCTGGCCGGCGCCGCGTACCGGACGTTCGCCGAGGTCACCCGCACCGCGCCGGACGCCTTCACGGTGTGGGTCACGGCGATGAGCTTCCCCCCGGTACCGCAGCTGCCCGAGGAGGTGCGGGGACGCTCGTTCACGTTCGTCGACGCGGTGCATCTCGGTCCCGCGGCCGAGGCGGAGGCGCTCCTCGCGCCCTTCCGCGCCCTCGGACCCGTGCTGCGCGAGACGCTGCGCGCCCTGCGGCCCAGCGACCTCGGCACCATCAGCGAGGAGCCGGACGAGGCGCCGACGGGGATCACGGCGGTCAACGTGGCCCGGCCGGTCACGCGCGTCGACGACGCACTCGTGGACGTGGTCCTGCGGCACGTCGGGCCCGGTGCGCCCCTGACCTACTCCCAGGTCCGGCACCTCGGCGGCGCGCTGCGGCGCGCGGACCCGGCCCGGGGCGCCGGGCTGCGGGTCGAGCCGGAGTACTCGCTCTGGGCGATGGGGATGGCGCGCGACCCCGAGGGGGTCCGCGAGGGCCGGGGCGCCGTCGACCGGCTCGACCGCGACGTCGGCCCCTGGGCCACGACCGGCTCGACCCTCACCTTCCACCAGGAGGGCGCGCCGCTCACGGACGTCTACCCCGCCGACGTGCTCGGGCGCCTGCAGCGGGTCAAGCGGGAGGTCGACCCCGGCGGGGTCCTGCGGAGCAACCACCCGGTCCTGGCGGGCTGAGTCCGCGCTCGGCGCGGGCGTGCCCGGCCGACGGGTGTGCCCGGCCGACGGGTGTGCTCACCGCGGCGGGACGAGGAACCCGTCGCGCACCAGGTCCCGGACCTGCGGGAGCAGCTCCGCGGCGAGCGCGTCGGCGGGCGCGTCGAGGATCACCGCGAGCGCGCCGACCACCTGGCCCACGGCGAGCTCGCCGTCGCACGCGCCGACCAGCCCGGCCAGGGCCGTGCCCGCCCGCGCCGTCCGGCCGAACCCCCCGCCCTGGCGCAGCAGGACGACCGAGGGATCGGCCGCGCCCGGGCGCAGGTGGCGCTCCTCCGTGACGTCGCCCGCGACGGTCAGTCGGGCTCGCGCCAGCGCGTCGTCGTCGTGGGCCACGAGCCAGTCGTGCGCGCGCAGCGCCGCCGCGAGGTGGTCGCCGAGCGGGCGCCGCAGCGGACCGGTCCACTCCTCGACGCGGCGCAGGGTCGGCGCCCCCTGGGCCCGGCGCAGCAGGAGCATGCCGAACCCGACCGCCTCCACGTCGCGCGCCGCGAAGTCGTCGATCCACGCGCCGTAGGCGGCCTCCCAGCCCGCGGTGTCACGGTCGGCGGTCGCGCCGCCGTCCCGCAGCCACGTCTCGGCGTACTCGGCGGGGTCGAGGACCTCCCGCTGGACCACCCAGGCGTCCAGTCCGGCACGGTCGAGCCACGCGCCGACGCGCTCCGTCCAGGGCTCCCCGCGCCGGTGCTCCCAGTTGCCGAGGAGCTGCGCGACGCCGCCCGGGGCGAGCACGGAGCCGACGTCGACGACGAGGTCACGCACCAGGTCGTCGCCCGCACGGCCGCCGTCGCGGTACTCGTAGTGCGGCAGGCCGGCCTCGGGCGCGGCGCCGTCGCGGTGGTGCCGCGGCGTGATGACGAAGGGCGGGTTGGACACGACCAGGTCGAACCCCGGGTCGCCCGCGACGGGCTCGAGCATCGAGCCGCGCCGCAGGTCGAGGCGCATCCCGGCGAGCGCCGCGTTGAAGCGCGCGAAGGCCAGGGCCCGCGCGGACACGTCGGTCGCGACCACGTCGTCGCTGTGCGTCGCGGCGTAGAGCGCCTGGATGCCGCACCCGGTGCCGAGGTCCAGGGTGCGCCGGCGCGGCTCGCGGATCGTCGCGCGGGCGAGGCTGGTGGACGCGCCGCCGACGCCGAGCACGTGGTCAGCGCGCAGGGCGGCGCCCGTCACGGCCTCGCCCATGTCCGAGGCGACGAACCACGTCCCCGCCCCGCCGCCCGGCGCCTCGTACTCGACCGGGCTGAGGTCGACGGCCGCGCGCACGGCGTCCTGCGACGCGGCCCCGGCCGCCGTCACGATGCCGAGGTGCTCCGCGCCCCGGGCACCGACGCGCGGCAGCGCGGCGTCCAGGTCGCGGCGCGTCACGTCGTCGCCGCACAGGAACAGCCGCACGAGCACCGCGAGGGGCTCGGCCCCGGCGGCCCGGGCGGCGCGCCGGGCGGGCAGGGTCTGCTCCCGGTCGAGCGCCGCGGCCGCCACGGGGCCGACGAGGGTCTCGACGTCGGTCGCGGAGAACGAGGCGGCCCGCAGGTCGGCGTGGAGCAGCGGCAGCAGCGCCTCGTCGGTGCGCGGCGCCGCCCCGGGTGCCAGCACGCCGGGCACCGCACTCACCAGCGGAGCTCCGCGAGGACGGGGAGGTGGTCGCTCGCCGTGCGGGCGACCTCGTCGTCGATCCGCCGGACGTGCACCGCGCTGACGCCGCCCGTGGCGAGCACCGCGTCGATGCGCCGGCGGGGGTTGCGCGCCGTGAACGTCGGGCCCGTGGCCGCGGACAGGTCACGCAGGTGCAGGCCGAGGCGCCGCCACGTCGGACCGCCGGGCTCCTCGTTCAGGTCCCCCGCGACCACGCAGTCGCCGGGCGCCGACCGCACCAGGAGCATGAGGCGGTGCGCGTGCTGGAGCCGCTCGGCCTCGTGCAGGCTCAGGTGCGCGCTGATCACCCGCACCCCGGCGACCTCCGCCATGGCGAGCCCACGGCGGGTGCGCCCGGGACGCCACTTGAGCCACACGCCCTGCGTGGTCGTGGCCGTCGTGCCCTCACGCACGAGCAGCGCCGTCGTCCGGGCGCGGCCACCGCCGACGGCGACGTCGTAGCCGGCGTCGGCCGCGAGGCGTCGCAGGCGCGAGCGGCCGAAGGGGCCGCGCGGCGGCTCCTGGATCGCGACGACGTCGGCGTCGGCGCGGCGCAGGACCTCCGCGACTCCGGCGGCGTCGTCCCGCAGCTGGCGGATGTTGTACGTGAGCACTCGCAGCGACCTGGGCACCCAGCCATTGTGGCGCGTCGGAGGTCACGGTCCGGTCACCGGCCCGGCGCGCCCCTCGGTCCCGTGGTTGCATGACGGTCTGCGGCCACCGGGGCACTCGCCACCGGCGCGGCCCCGTCACCGCCCACGACCTCCTGGAGCACCGATGCGCCTGACCCGCACCGCCGCCACGCCGATCGCCCTCGCGGCGCTCCTCACCCTGACCGCGTGCACGTCCGGCGGCGACGACCCCGAGACCGCGGAGCCGACGGCCAGCGACGAGGCCACCGAGGGCGGCGACGAGCAGCCCGAGGACGGGGCGGACGGCGACGCCGCGGCCGCCGGTGGCCCGGACTGCCTCGCCGGCACCTGGTCCGTGGACGTGAGCAGCGTCGGCGAGTCGATGCTCTCCGCGCCGGGCATGGAGGAGCTCAACCCGCAGGTCGAGGTCACCGGCACGTCGACGGTGACGTTCGACGGGTCCGCGATGACGACGGTCTACGAGGACCAGGTGTCCTCCGTGACGATCGAGCTCGAGGGCGCCCCCGTGACGACCACGACCTCGTACGACGGCACGCTCGTGGCGGCCTACACGGCCACGGACACCGAGCTCACGATCAGCGACGTCGACCTCAGCGGCCTGACCGTGCGGAACACGTCGATCGTGGACGGCCAGGAGACGGAGATCCCCGGCATCGAGAGCGCCGAGGCATCAGGCGTCCCGCTCGGCGGCGTCTCGACCTACGAGTGCACCGACGACGAGCTGCGCCTCACCCCGCAGGTCGAGGGGGTCGACACCACGGGCTTCACCCAGGTGATGACGCGCGACTGAGCCACCGACGACGTGCGGCGAGGGTGGGACCTGCGGGTCCCACCCTCGCCGCACGCCGGGGCCCGGTCAGACGAGGTGCACCTCGCGCTCGAGCCTGCCCTCGCGGTCGACGGCGGCCGCCCGCAGCCGGGACACGATCACCGCGCCGAACGCGATGCACGCGGCGGCACCGGCGATGCCGAGCCGCAGCGCGTGGTTGGCGTCGTCGCCCAGGCTGACCTGGACCACCGCGGGCGCGATGAGCAGCGCGACGAGGTTCATCACCTTGAGCAGCGGGTTGATCGCCGGGCCGGCGGTGTCCTTGAACGGGTCGCCGACGGTGTCGCCGATGACGACGGCGGCGTGCGCGTCGGAGTTCTTCCCGCCGTACTTCCCGTCCTCGACGATCTTCTTCGCGTTGTCCCACGAGCCGCCGGAGTTGGCGAGGAAGACGGCCATGAGCACGCCGGCGCCGATCGCGCCGGCGAGGAACCCGGCCAGCGGCCCCACGCCCAGGCCGAAGCCGACGGCGATGGGCGCGAAGGCGGCGAGCAGCCCTGGGGTGGCGAGCTCGCGCAGGGAGTCGCGCGTGCAGATGTCGACGACCTTGCCGTACTCCGGCCGCACCTCGCCCGTCATGATCCCGGGCATCTCGCGGAACTGCCGCCGCACCTCGAAGACGATCGCGCCGGCCGCGCGGGTCACCGCGTCGATCGCCAGCCCGGAGAACAGGAACACCGTCGCGGCACCGAGGATGATGCCGACGAGCGTGATCGGGGAGATGACCTCGTAGGAGACCATCGCGAGCGCGGTCCCCGACGTGTCGAGCGCGTCGCCGAGCTCCGCCACCGCCTGGCGGACGGCGTCGGTGTACGAGCCGAACAGCGCGGTCGCGGCCAGGACGGCGGTCGCGATCGCGATGCCCTTGGTGATCGCCTTGGTGGTGTTCCCGACGGCGTCGAGGTCGGTGAGGATCTGGGCGCCCTCCGCGTCGACGTCGCCGGACATCTCCGCGATGCCCTGCGCGTTGTCGCTCACCGGGCCGAAGGTGTCCATCGCGACGATGACGCCGACGGTCGTGAGCAGGCCGCAGCCGGCCAGCGCGATGAGGAAGAGCGAGAGCGTGACGGAGCCGCCGGAGATGAGGAAGACCCCGCAGATCGCGGCCGCGATGATGCCGGCCGTGTAGACGGCGGACTCGAACCCGACGCCGATGCCGGACAGGACGACCGTCGCGGCGCCGGTCAGCGACGTGCGCGCCACGTGCAGCGTGGGCTTCGACGTCGTGCCCGTGAAGTAGCCGGTGAGCCACAGGATGACGCCGGCCAGCACGACGCCGATCGCGACGGCGAGGGTCGCGACCACGCGCGGGTCGCCCGTGTGGACGGCGAGCTCCTCGCCGACGCCCGAGAGCTCGGCGAAGGACGACGGCAGGTAGAGGAACGCGGCGGCGCCCGCGAGCAGCGCGCCGATCAGCGCCGAGGTGTAGAAGCCGCGGTAGATCGCCGCCAGGCCGCTCTCCGAGCCGCGCACGCGCGTGATGTAGACGCCCAGGGCCGCCGTCACCGCGCCGATGGCGGTGACGATCAGCGGGAAGACCAGGCCCTGCTCGCCGAACGCGACCTTGCCGAGGATGAGCGCGGCGACGAGCGTCACCGCGTAGGACTCGAAGAGGTCGGCGGCCATGCCGGCGCAGTCGCCCACGTTGTCGCCGACGTTGTCGGCGATGGTGGCGGCGTTGCGCGGGTCGTCCTCCGGGATGTTCTGCTCGACCTTGCCGACCAGGTCCGCGCCGACGTCGGCCGCCTTGGTGAAGATGCCGCCGCCCACGCGCATGAACATCGCGAGCAGGGCGGCGCCGAAGCCGAAGCCCTCGAGCACGGCGGGCGCCTGCTCGCGGTAGATGAGCACGACCGACGCGGCGCCGAGCAGGCCGAGCCCCACGACCGACATGCCGACGACGCCGCCCGTCCGGAACGCGATGCGCGAGCCCTCGATGCGCCCGTTCGGCCGCATCGCGGCCGCGGCCACCCGCAGGTTCGCGCGGGTGGCCAGCCACATCCCGAGGTAGCCGATCGCGGCCGAGAAGCCGGCGCCGAGCAGGAAGAAGATCGACCGTCCCAGCTTGACGCCGGTGTCGCCCGGGAGCAGGAAGAGCAGCGCGAAGACCAGCACCGCGAACAGCACCAGCGTGCGGAACATGCGGTTCAGGTACGCCGAGGCACCCTCCTGCACCGCGAGCGCGATCTCCTGCATCTTGGCCGTGCCCTCGGGCGCCGCGAGCACCTGGCGGCGCAGGACGACGGCGAAGGCGAGCGAGACGACCGCGATGGCAGCGATCACGCCCACGATGGTGAGGCTCGATGTCCCGAGCGACGGCATGCGTCCTCCTACGACTAGGGAGCCGCCGGCCTCGTTGCCGGCGGCGCGCGGCCCCCCTGGCCGCAGACGCGGCGAAGTCTACGGGTGAGATCTGCGTCACAGCACCCCACGGGTGCGCGGGCCGGCGCGGGGCGGCGCGAACCGCCCGCTCGACGCGCGGGGGACGGCCAGCCGGGTTAGGACTGTGGGGTGACCTCCCACGCTCCCGGTGCCGTGCTGCTCGACATCGACGGCACGCTCGTCGACTCCAACTTCCTGCACGTCCACGCCTGGGCGCGTGCGTTCGCCGACGTCGGCCGGCCCGCGGACGCGTGGCGCGTGCACCGCTGCATCGGCATGGGCTCCGACCTCCTCGTCGCCGAGATCCTCGGGGACGAGGACGCGGAGACGCTCGGCGACGACGTGCGCGAGCGCCACTCCGCGTACTACGCGGAGCTCGCGCCCCTGCTCCGCCCGTTCGACGGCGCCCGCGACCTCGTGCGCGCGATCGCCGACCGGGGGGCCGCCGCCGTGCTGGCGACGTCGGCCGCGCCCGACGAGCTCGAGAAGCTGCGCGCCACGCTCGACCTGGACGACGTCGTCGCCGGCATCACGTCCGACCAGGACGTCGACGAGGCGAAGCCGGAGCCCGACCTCGTGCAGGCCGCGCTCGACGCTGCCGGCGTGCCCGCCGAGCGGGCCGTGATGGTCGGCGACTCGGTGTGGGACGTGCAGGCCGCCGCGCGCGCCGGAGTGGCGTGCGTCGGGCTGCTCTCCGGCGGCACGTCGCGCGCGGAGCTGCGGTCCGCGGGCGCGGTCGAGGTCTACGACGACGTCGCCGACCTGCTCGCGCACCTGGACGAGAGCCCGCTCACCACCACCTGGACGACCGACTGACACCTCCATCCCGCCCCACCACCACCGAGGGAGCACCATGAGCGACCAGCACACCCCGCAGGACCCCACCGAGCAGTTCCGGCGCCCCGAGGAGCAGACCGCGCAGAAGATCGACCACCCGGGCGAGACGTCCGACATGGAGCAGCAGCCCGACCACGGCGAGGACTCCTACGTCGGCTCGGGCAAGCTCGAGGGCAAGCGGGCGGTCATCACCGGCGGCGACTCCGGGATCGGCCGGGCCGTGGCCATCGCGTTCGCGCGCGAGGGCGCCGACGTCCTCATCTCCTACCTGCCCGAGGAGCAGGAGGACGCCGAGATCACGGCGCAGCACGTGCGTGACGCGGGCCGCACGGCGGTGCTCGCACCGGGTGACATCCGCAGCGAGGAGCAGTGCCAGGCGATCGTGGACCAGGCGGTGGCCGAGCTCGGCGGCATCGACGTCCTGGTGAACAACGCGGCGTACCAGATGGCGCAGGAGAACGGGATCTTCGACATCACGACCGAGCAGCTCGACCGCGTGATGAAGACCAACATCTACGCGATGTTCTGGCTGACCAAGGCCGCGCTCGCCCACATGCAGGAGGGCGCGAGCATCATCAACACGGCCTCCATCCAGGGGTACCAGCCGAGCCCGCAGCTGCTCGACTACGCGACGACCAAGGCGGGCATCCTCAACTTCACCAAGGGGCTCGCGCAGCAGCTCGCGGAGCAGGGCATCCGGGTCAACGCCGTCGCGCCCGGGCCCATCTGGACGCCGCTCATCCCCGCCACGATGGATGCCGAGAAGGTCGGGCAGTTCGGCGCGGACACCCCGATGGGGCGCGCCGGACAGCCGGCCGAGCTGGCTCCCGCCTTCGTCTTCTTCGCCTCGCAGGAGTCCAGCTACATCAGTGGCGAGCGCATCGGCGTGACGGGCGGCAAGCCGCTGCCGTGAGCTGAGCCGCCCTGACCTGGTCAGCGACCGACGCAGAACGGCCGGTCCCCCGCTCGGGGGACCGGCCGTTCGGCGTCTGCTGCGTCTGCGTCGGCGCCAGGCGCTCAGCCCTGGAGCGCCTCGTCGAGCGACGAGTGGATCGTGAAGACCTGCGTGAGCGCGGTGATGCGGAAGACCTTGAGGATCTTCTCCTGGTCGATGACGAGCTGGAGGTCGCCGCCGACGGTGCGCACCTTCTTCAGGGCACCGACGAGGACACCCAGGCCCGTGGAGTCCATGAACCGGACGCCCGTGAGGTTCACGAGGATGTCGGTCTTCTCCGCGTCGATGAGGGAGGCGAGCTCCTCGCGCAGCACCGGGGCCGTGTAGACGTCGATCTCCCCCGTGACGTCGACCACGGTCCGGTCGCCGCTCGCGCGACTCGTGACGGACACGTCCACACCGGTCTCCTTCACAGCTCGACGTCCTGCGGAACCGGCCGCCCTCCGGCGGCCGCACCCATCCTGGGCCACGTCCGCCCGGCGCGCTCACCGAGACGCGCGCGTGCGGGCGGAGCGCTCATTGAAACAGAACACGCCCACCACCGGCGGACGCCACCCCGCCGCGAGCAAGATCGTATCCCCCGCCGGAGGCGCCGCGGACGCGTCCGCGGACCGTGGATGTCCGGCCCCGGTGGCACGATCACCCGGTGGACGAGGTCACCGGCGGCGACGCCCTGCTGAGCGTGCTGCTGGCCGGCGGCAGGCGCGCGGACCGCGTCACCCACGTCGAGCGGCTGCCGGCACGCCCCGGGCGCCGCGCGCCCTGGCCGACGTGGGCCGACCCCGAGCTCGTCGCGGGGTACCGCACGCTCGGGGTGGACCGGCCGTGGGCGCACCAGGTGGAGGCGGCCGAGGCGGCGTGGTCGGGTCGGCACACCGTCCTGGCGACCTCGACGGGTTCCGGCAAGTCGCTCGCGTTCTGGCTCCCGGCGCTGACCGCGGTGCGGCACGCGCCGCGCCGCCCCGTGCCCGACGACGCCCCGGGTGAC
>NZ_JACEXH010000068.1:0-16674 GCF_014525465.1 Actinotalea sp. JY-7885
ACGCCGTGCGCGCCGTGGCGGCCGGGGCGAGCGTCTCCCCGGTGCTGGTCGTGGTGGACGCGGCGGGGGAGGTGCTCGGGCTGCTGCGGGCGCAGGACGTCGTCGCCGCCCTGCGGCCCGGCCCGCGCCAGGGCCGAGCCGGACGGCCCGACGCCGCCGCCTAGACTCGTCCACCGTGACGTCACCCGAACCGGCCGCCAGCCCCACCCCCGACGCGAGCGGGCCGACCGTGGCCGACACGCCCGACGTGCCCCGCGGTGCCGTCGCCCGGCCGACCGGCGCGGACGTCCGCCGGGGCCCGTTCCGCGTGGGTGACCGCGTCCAGCTGACCGACCCGCGCGGGCGCCTGCACACCATCACCCTGGCGCCCGACGCGACGTTCCACACGCACAAGGGCTACTTCCGGCACGACGAGCTCATCGGCGCGCCCGAGGGGTCGGTGGTCACGTCGACCGGCGGCATCGAGTACCTCGCCCTGCGCCCGCTGCTCTCGGACTACGTCCTGTCGATGCCGCGCGGCGCCGCCGTCGTCTACCCCAAGGACGCGGGCCAGATCGTCGCGATGGCGGACATCTACCCCGGCGCGACCGTCGTCGAGGCCGGCGTGGGATCCGGCGCCCTGACGATGTCGCTGCTGCGGGCCGTGACCGACGGCGGCCGCCTGGTCTCCATCGAGCGCCGCGAGGACTTCGCGGCGATCGCGCGGGCCAACGTCGAGGGCTTCTTCGGTGCACCGCACCCGGCGTGGACGCTCGAGGTCGGGGACCTCAGCGACGTGCTGCCGCAGGTCGCGCCCGCGGGGACGGTCGACCGCGTCGTGCTCGACATGCTCGCCCCCTGGGAGAACCTCGTGGCGGTCGCCGACGCGCTCGCGCCCGGCGGGGTGCTCGTGGCGTACGTCGCGACCACCACCCAGCTGTCGCGCCTCGCGGAGGACCTGCGCGACGACGGCCGGTTCACCGAGCCGCAGGCGTGGGAGTCGATGGTGCGCGGCTGGCACCTCGAGGGCCTGGCGGTCCGCCCCGAGCACCGCATGGTGGGCCACACCGGCTTCCTGCTCACGACGCGGCGGATGGCCGACGGCATCGCGGCGCCCGTCCGGCGCCGTCGGCCCTCGAAGGGGTACTCGGCGCAGGAGGAGGAGTGGACGCCCGAGGACCTGGGCGAGCGCGCGATCTCCGACAAGAAGGTCCGCCGCGTGCGCCGCGACCTCGGGGCGGCACCCGAGCAGTGAGACGGGCGTGTTCGCCCTGAGCGACACCTGCCGGACGCACCTGCCCCCGCGCGCCCGGGCCGCCTAGGGTCGGAGACGACCGGCGAGCCGGAACCAGGCGGAGGCCACCATGACCGACGGACCCGACCGCGCACCCACGCGGCCCAGCGACCCCGCCGACGCGCGCCAGCTGGCGCTGCTCGCGGCCAAGAACGAGCGGCTCGCGGACGCCCTGCGCCAGTCGCGCGACCGCATCGTGGAGCTCCAGCAGCAGCTCGAGGACCTCGGCAAGCCGCCCGCCACGTTCGCCACGTTCCTCGAGGCGCGCGACGACGGGTCGGTCGAGATCATCTCGTCGGGCCGCAAGATGCAGGTCCAGGCGGCGGCGACCGTCGACCTGGGCGCCCTGCGCCCCGGCCAGGAGGTCAAGCTCAACGAGGCGCTCACGGTCGTCGAGGCCGGGCGCTACGAGGCCGTCGGCGAGATCGTCACGGTCAAGGAGCTGCTCGGTGCGGACCGGGCGCTCGTCGTCGGCCGCTCGGACGAGGAGCGCGTCGTGCGCCTCGCCGGGCCGCTCCTGGCCGGGAACGTGCGGGTCGGCGACGCCCTGACGGTCGAGACCCGGACGGGCTTCGTCTTCGAGCGGATCCCGCGGTCGGAGGTCGAGGAGCTCGTCCTGGAGGAGGTCCCGGACATCGACTACGCGGACATCGGCGGCCTCGGGCCCCAGATCGAGCAGATCCGCGACGCCGTCGAGCTCCCGTTCCTGCACCCCGAGCTCTTCCGCGAGCACGGGCTGCGGCCCCCCAAGGGCGTCCTCCTGTACGGACCTCCCGGGTGCGGCAAGACGCTCATCGCCAAGGCCGTCGCGGCCTCCCTGGCCCAGACGCGCGGTCGTGCCCTGCCCGGCGGCGAGCCGGCCACGAGCTACTTCCTCAACGTCAAGGGCCCCGAGCTGCTCAACAAGTACGTGGGGGAGACGGAGCGGCACATCCGGCTGATCTTCGCCCGCGCGCGGGAGAAGGCCTCGCAGGGCAACCCGGTGGTCGTGTTCTTCGACGAGATGGAGTCGCTGTTCCGCACGCGCGGCACCGGCATCTCGAGCGACGTCGAGACCACGATCGTGCCGCAGCTGCTGAGCGAGATCGACGGCGTCGAGCGCCTGGACAACGTCATCGTCATCGGCGCCTCGAACCGCGAGGACATGATCGACCCGGCGATCCTGCGGCCCGGCCGCCTCGACGTGAAGATCAAGATCGAGCGGCCCGACGCCGAGGCGGCGCGCGAGATCTTCGCGAAGTACCTCACGCCGGACCTGCCGCTGCACGCCGACGACGTCGCCGAGCACGGCGGGGACGCGGCAGCGGCGGTGGACGCGATGATCCAGTCCGTCGTCGAGCGGATGTACGCGGAGACCCCGGAGAACCAGTTCCTCGAGGTCACCTACGCGTCGGGGGACAAGGAGGTCCTGTTCTTCAAGGACTTCAGCTCCGGGGCGATGATCCAGAACGTCGTCGACCGCGCGAAGAAGTCCGCGATCAAGGACCTCCTCGCGAGCGGGCAGCGGGGCATCCGCGTGGAGCACCTGCTGGCGGCGTGCGTCGACGAGTTCAAGGAGAACGAGGACCTGCCGAACACCACCAACCCGGACGACTGGGCCCGCATCTCCGGCAAGAAGGGCGAGCGCATCGTCTTCATCCGCACGATCGTCCAGGGCAAGACCGGCAAGGAGAGCGGCCGGACGATCGAGACCCTCACGCCCACCGGCCAGTACCTCTGAGCCGGCACCTCTGAGCCGGCCCCGCGCCCCGGGCCGCCCCGATAGCCTGACGGGCGTGACCGTGCGCCGGGTGATGGGGATCGAGACCGAGTACGGCATCGTGCAGCCGGGCCGGCCGCAGGCCAACCCGATGCTGCTGTCCAGCCACGTCGTGGCGGCGTACGCGGCGTCCGTCGGGCACGGGCCACGGGCCCGGTGGGACTACGCCGACGAGGACCCCCTGGCCGACGCGCGCGGGTTCCGGCTCGAGCGCTCCGCGGCGGACCCGTCGCTGCTGACCGACGACCCGCAGCGGCCGGCGCCCCCAGGGCCGAGGGCGGACGGCGGGCTCGACGCCGACGCGGTGGACCGTCCCACGGTCGAGGAGTACGAGGACCCCGGCGCCGCGACGACGATCCTGACCAACGGCGCGCGCCTCTACGTCGACCACGCGCACCCCGAGTACTCCTCGCCCGAGGTCACCACCCCGCTCGACGCGGTGCGCTGGGACAAGGCGGGGGAGCAGGTCGCGCTGCGCGCGGTGCGGCTGCTCATCGCCAACCCGGCGATGCCCGACGTCGTGCTGTACAAGAACAACGTCGACGGCAAGGGCGCGTCCTACGGCACGCACGAGAACTACCTCGTCGACCGCGCCGTGCCGTTCGAGGACCTCGTCGCGCTCCTGACGCCCTTCCTCGTGACCCGCCAGGTGCACGCGGGTGCCGGGCGCGTGGGCCTGGGCCAGGCCGGCCAGGGCGCGGGGTTCCAGCTCTCCCAGCGGGCCGACTACATCGAGGCCGAGGTGGGCCTGGAGACCACGCTGCGCCGCCCCATCGTCAACACGCGCGACGAGCCGCACGCCGACCGGACGCGCTGGCGCCGGCTGCACCTCATCCTCGGCGACGCGACCCTGCTGGAGGTGGCCACCTACCTGCGGCTCGGCACGACGTCGCTCGTGCTGTGGCTCGCCGAGCACGCGGGCGAGCACGGCGCGCTGGTCGAGCGCCTCCTCGGCCTGCGCCTGGCCGACCCCGTGCGCGCCGTGCGCGAGGTGAGCCGGGACCTGACGCTGCGGCGGCCGCTCGACCTGGCCGACGGGCGCCGGATGACCGCGCTCGAGATCCAGGGCGAGTACCTCGCCGCGCTGCGCGAGGCGGTGGGCCCGGACCTCGACCCGGCCACGGCCGACGTCCTGGCGCGCTGGGCCTCGGTGCTCGAGCGCCTGGGCCAGGACCCCATGACGTGCGCCCGCGAGGTCGAGTGGGTGGCCAAGCTCCGGCTGCTGGAGGCGATGCGCTCGCGCGACCGGCTCGCGTGGGACAACCCGCGCCTCGCGGCGATGGACATCCAGTGGTCCGACGTGCGGCCCGAGCGCGGCCTGTACCACCGCCTGCTCGCGTCGGGCGCGGTCGAGCGCCTCGTCACCGACGACGACGTCGCGCGGGCCGTCACCGAGCCGCCGGCGGACACGCGCGCGTACTTCCGCGGCACGGTCGTGCGGCGCTTCGGCGCGCAGGTCCGGGCCGCCTCGTGGGACTCGGTGGTGCTCGACGTCCCGACGCTGCCGAGCCTGCGCCGGATCCCGCTGCTCGACCCGTGGCGGGGCACGGCCGCCCACGTGGGCGAGCTGCTCGACACCTGCGCGGACGCCGCGGAGCTCGTCGACCGCCTCGGCGGCCGCTGACCGCCCGAGGGACGTGCCCGCGCGGCCGCTGCCGAACACGCACGCACCGCCCCGCCCGCGGCGCACCGTGGGCACCTAGGATCGAAGCAGCGCGGTGACCCGCGCGGACCGCACCACCACGCAGCCAGGCACCGGGAGGTCACCATGGCCGGTCAGGACCAGCGACGCCACGAGCGCCACGACGAGGATCCGGCCGATGCCCCGGAGCCGGTCGCGGCCCCCGCCGCCCAGACGCGCGACACCGAGGTCGACGCGCTCCTCGAGGAGATCGACGAGGTGCTGGAGTCGAACGCCGAGTCCTTCGTGCGCGGGTTCGTGCAGAAGGGCGGTCAGTGAGCCTCGATGACCCATGACCTCGACGGCCGTCTCCCGCGGTCCTTCACCACGCCCGGCACGTCCTCCTTCCTCGACTTCCTCGCGGCGCACGACCCCTCGCTGCTGCCGACCGGCCGCACGCTCCCGCCCGGCGAGGCGCCGTCCGCGCCCCACGGCACGACGATCGTCGCGCTGACCTTCGACGGCGGCGTGGTCATGGCGGGGGACCGCCGCGCCACCGCGGGGTCCATGATCGCGAGCCGGCAGATCGAGAAGGTCTTCCCCGCCGACGAGTTCTCCGCCATCGGCATCGCCGGCACCGCGGGCCTCGCGCTCGAGCTGGTCCGGCTCTTCCAGCTCGAGCTCGAGCACTACGAGAAGATCGAGGGCGCGCTGCTCTCGCTGGACGGCAAGGCGAACCGGCTGGCCACGATGGTGCGGGGCAGCCTGGGTCTGGCGATGCAGGGCCTGGCCGTCGTGCCGCTCTTCGGCGGCTACGACCTGCAGCGGGAGGTCGGGCGGATCTTCTCCTACGACGTCACGGGCGGGCGCTACGAGGAGACGGAGTTCCACGCGGTGGGCTCGGGCTCGACGTTCGCGCGCGGCTCGCTGAAGAAGCTGTGGTCGCCCGGCATGAGCGCCGGGGACGCCGTGCGGACCGCGGTGAACGCGCTCGTGGACGCGGCCGACGACGACTCCGCGACCGGTGGTCCGGACGCGACCCGTCGCATCTGGCCCGTCGTCGCCGTCGTCACGGCGTCGGGCTACCTGCGGGTCGACGATGCCGCGCTGGCCGACGTCGTCACCGAGATCGAGGGCGTGCGTCGCGCGCGCGGGGGAGACGTCCGATGAGCATGCCGTTCTACGTCTCGCCCGAGCAGCTGATGCGCGACCGCGCGGACTACGCGCGCAAGGGCATCGCGCGGGGCCGCTCCGTCGTCGTGCTCCAGTACGACGACGGGATCGCGTTCGCGACCGAGAACCCGTCCCGTGCCCTGCACAAGATCTCCGAGATCTACGACCGCATCGCGTTCGCCGCGGTGGGCAAGTACAACGAGTTCGAGAACCTGCGCGTCGCCGGCGTCCGCTACGCCGACCTGCGCGGCTACTCCTACGACCGCACGGACGTCAACGCGCGCGGCCTGGCCAACGCGTACGCGCAGACGCTGGGCACGGTGTTCACCACCGAGTCCAAGCCGCTCGAGGTGGAGCTGTGCGTGGCCGAGGTCGGGGTCACCGCCGACGAGGACCAGATCTACCGCCTCAGCTACGACGGGTCCGTCGCGGACGAGCACGGGTACGTCGTCATGGGCGGCCAGGCCGAGCAGCTCGGCCACGTGCTGGCGGCCGGGTGGCGCCCCGCGCTGGACCTGGCGGCCGTCGTGCAGCTCGCGGTCCAGGTGCTCGGGACGGTGCCCGAGGGGGAGCCCCGCACGCTGGAGGCGCAGCAGCTCGAGGTCGCGGTGCTCGACCGCACGCGTGCCCGGCGCGCCTTCCGGCGCCTGCCGGCGCCGCTGCTCGCGGGCCTGCTGGCACGCGAGCGGCCGGGCCCGGACCCGATGGACCCTGAGGCCGACCGGCCGGCGCCGGGCCCGGACGGGCCGGCCTGACATGGACCGGCGGATCTTCGGCCTGGAGACCGAGTACGGCGTCACGTGCGCGGTGGACCAGGGCCGAGGGCTGTCGGCGGACGAGGTCGCGCGGTACCTCTTCCGCAAGGTCGTGGCGTGGGGGCGCTCGTCCAACGTCTTCCTGCGCAACGGCTCGCGCCTGTACCTCGACGTCGGCTCGCACCCGGAGTACGCGACGGCGGAGTGCGACGACGTCCGCCAGCTCGTCGCGCACGACCGGGGTGGTGAGCGGATCCTCGAAGGGCTGGTCGCCGACGCGCAGCAGCGGCTCGTCCACGAGGGCGTGCCGGGCACCATCCACCTGTTCAAGAACAACACCGACTCGGCCGGCAACTCCTACGGGTGCCACGAGAACTACCTCGTGCGCCGCCAGGGCGACTTCGGCCGCCTGGCGGACGTGCTCGTGCCGTTCCTCATCACGCGCCAGGTCCTCACGGGGGCGGGCAAGGTGCTGCCGACCGCGCGCGGCGCGCAGTACACGCTCTCCCAGCGCGCGGACCACATCTGGGAGTCGGTCTCGAGCGCGACGACGCGGTCGCGCCCGATCATCAACACGCGCGACGAGCCGCACGCCGACGCGGAGGCCTACCGCCGCCTGCACGTCATCGTCGGCGACTCCTCGATGGCCGAGCCGACCACGCTGCTCAAGGTCGCCGCGACCGACCTCGTCCTGCGGCTGGTCGAGGCAGGCCTGCCGATGCGCGAGATCGCGCTCGAGAACCCCATGCGCGCGATCCGTGAGATCAGTCACGACGTGACGGGCACCAAGCCGGTCCAGCTCGCCAACGGCCGCACGGCCTCGGCCGTGGAGATCCAGGAGGAGTTCCTCGCGCGCGTGCAGGACCACGTGGCCGACGGCGTCGAGCTCACGCCGGTGATCAAGCAGACCCTCGAGCTGTGGGAGCGCGGGCTGCACGCGCTGCGCTCGGGGGACCTGTCCCTGGTCGACCGCGAGCTCGACTGGGTCATCAAGCTGCGGCTCATCGAGCGCTACCAGGCCAAGCACGGGCTCAGCCTCGACGACCCGCGCATCGCGCGCCTCGACCTCGCGTACCACGACATCTCTCGCACGCACGGCCTGTACAACCTCCTGGCGGCGCGGGGTCTGGTCGAGCGCGTCGTGACCGACCTGGACGTCTTCGAGGCGACGGCCGTGCCGCCCCAGACGACCCGCGCCAAGCTCCGCGGCGACTTCGTGCGCCGCGCGCAGGAGGCCCGCCGCGACTACACGGTGGACTGGGTCCACCTCAAGCTCAACGACCAGGCGCAGCGCACCGTGCTGTGCAAGGACCCGTTCCGCAGCGTCGACGAGCGGGTGGACCGGCTGCTCGAGTCCCTCTGAGCGACGGGTCGCGGGCGGCCAGAGGTCCCACGACCAGGCAGGAGGTCCCATGATCCGGTGTGCGGACGACCGCATGCTGGAGGGGTGATCCTCGTCGACTCCCTCACCTACGACCGCAGCACCACCGTCCTCACCGCCCGCTTCCGTGCGCCGAGCGCGCCCCGCTGGGCCACCTACGAGTACCGCGGCGTCTCGCCGGAGCTCTACGAGAAGATCCGGGCCGCCGGCCCGCAGCGTGCCCTGACGATCACCCGGGAGGTCGCGCCCGACCACGAGTGGCGCCGCGTGGGGTCCGACTCCTGGTGCGTACCCGGCGTCCCCTCCCAGCCCGGGCCCGACGCCGTCCTGGACGCGGTGACGCGTTACTCGCGGGGCGCCGGCTGAGCCCTCGTGCGGCGGCCGGTCGTCCCGGCCGCGGCCGTTACAGTGGTCCGCCGTGGGCGAGCGCCCGCGGACCTGGGAGGAGCGCTGTGCGTCGACGTCTGCTGGCCGGTGCGGTCGCGACCGCCGTCGCGGTCGCCGCGCTCGCCGGGTGCGGCCCGGACGAGGTGCCGGCACCGCAGGTCACGGTCACGGGTGAGTCGGGCGCGGTGCCCGACCTCGCCTACGAGATGCCGCTGTCCGTGACCGAGCCGGTCGTCGAGGTCGTCTGGGAGGGCACCGGGCCCGAGGTCGTCGACGGCCAGCCCGTGCTCGTCGACTACTACGCGGAGGCCGGCAGCGACGGCACGGTCGTCGGGGAGACCTTCAGCGGCGAGCCCAAGGCCTTCGCGCTGACGGCCGAGGCGCTGGGCGTGGACATCTACGAGGCGCTCCGGGGCCAGCACGTCGGGACCCGGGTGCTGCACGTCGTGCCGCCGGAGGACGGTCAGTCGAGCGCGACGGTGGCGGTCTTCGACCTGCTGCCCACGCGTGCCTCGGGCGACCCGGTCGAGCCGCGGGAGGGCCTGCCCACGGTGACCCTCGGTGAGCACGGCGAGCCGACGATCACGGTGCCCGCGGCCGACCCGCCGCTCGAGCTCGTGGTGCAGCCGCTCGTGCGGGGGCACGGGCCGCAGGTCGAGCCGGGCCAGGTCATCACGGTCCAGTACACGGGCGTGCGGTGGTCGACGGGCGAGGTGTTCGACTCGAGCTGGGGTCCCGGCGAGCTGCCGGCGTCCTTCCCCATCGGTGTCGGCTCCGTCGTCGAGGGCTGGGACGAGGCCCTGGTCGAGCAGACCGTCGGCAGCCAGGTCCTCATCGTGGTGCCGCCGGCGCTCGGGTACGGCGGCTCGGACCACGAGCTCGCCGAGGAGACGCTGGTCTTCGTCGTCGACATCCTCGCCGCCCGCGGCGGCCCGACAGGAAGCTGACCATGGCTCCCGCCGTGCGCGTCATCCCGTGCCTCGACGTCGACGCCGGCCGCGTCGTCAAGGGCGTCAACTTCGCCGACCTGCGTGACGCGGGCGACCCCGTCGAGCTGGCCCGGCGCTACGACGCCGAGGGCGCGGACGAGATCACCTTCCTCGACGTGTCGGCGTCGTCCGGCGACCGCGAGACGACGTACGACGTCGTCCGGCGCACCGCGTCCGAGGTCTTCGTCCCGCTGACCGTCGGCGGCGGCGTCCGCTCGACCGACGACGTCGACCGGCTGCTGCGTGCGGGCGCCGACAAGGTCGGGGTCAACACGGCGGCGATCGCACGCCCGGAGCTGATCTCCGAGATCGCCGGCCGGTTCGGGAGCCAGGTGCTCGTGCTGTCGGTCGACGCGCGGCGGGTGGTCGACGGTCCGCCGACGCCGTCCGGCTACGAGGTCACCACGCACGGCGGGCGGCGGGGCACCGGCATCGACGCCGTCGAGTGGGCCGTCCGCGCGGTCGAGCTGGGCGCCGGGGAGGTGCTCCTCAACTCGATGGACGCGGACGGCACCGTCGCGGGCTTCGACCTGGAGATGTTCGCCGACGTGCGCTCGAAGGTCGCCGTGCCGCTCATCGCCAGCGGGGGCGCCGGGACGCCGGAGCACTTCGTGGCCGCCGCGCGGGCGGGCGCCGACGCGCTGCTCGCCGCGAGCGTGTTCCACTTCGGCGCGCTGACGATCGGTCAGGTCAAGGACGAGCTGCGCCGGGCGGGCGTCGCGGTCCGCTGAGCACGCCCGCTCAGGGCCGGGCGGCCGCGCCGCTCACGGCCGCCACGGCGTCCGGGTCGCCCGTCAGCTCGACGTCGGCCGCGGAGCGCCGGCCGAAGGCGTGCAGGACGACGTCGTCCAGGGCGCCGCGGATCGTGACGTCGCCGCGGGGCGTGGTCCTGGCGACGCGTGCGTCGCCCTGCGGCGTCGAGAGCACGACGCCGACGCCTGCCCGCCCGTACGCGAGCCGGGCCATGAGGCGCAGCTGGCGCCAGAGGGCCTCCGCGTGCGCGTCGGTGCGCGCGCGGGGCGGCGTGGCCCGCCCGGTGGTGCCGCGGCGGACGTCCTCGGTGTGCACGAAGAGCTCGAGCAGGTTGACCGGGTCGCCGGCGAGCCGCATCGGGTGGTGCCGGGGCGGGCCGCCGGCGACGCGGTCGACCAGCGCCGCGTAGTTCGCGGGCGACGAGGACCGGTCGCCGAGCGCGCGGATCGCGGCCTCGGCACGCTCGGCCAGCGGGGGCACCACGGCGCCGGCGGCGACGAGCGACGACTCGCGTAGCGCGACGTGCGCCGCGAGGTGCTCGGTCAGCCAGCCCTCGCAGAGGGTCGGCTGCCGCGGACCCGCCTCGCGGAGGGCGTCGACCAGGGCGGAACGTTCGACGGTGTGCCAGGGCATGGCCGATGGTCGCATGCCTAGGATGGGCCCACCCCCTGACGACTGCCGGGAAGGACTGTGCCCCCGTGGGCTCGAATCGATTCACGCCCGGTGGTCCGCCTGCCGGACCCGGCACCCGCACGCGTCGTGCCGCCCTCACGGGCGGCCCCGTGCGGCGGTCGCTGCAGCTCATCGGGCGCGGCCTGGCGAGCCAGCCGCGCACGTACGTGCTCGCGATCGTCACGTCAGCGGTGTTCGGCGCGGCGATGGTGGGCGTCAGCGAGGCGCTCGGGACGGTGACGGACCGTGTCGTCGTGCCCGCGCTCGAGGGCGACGACGCGGCGCGCGGGCAGATCTGGCTCGCCGGGCTCGTGCTCGTCGGCGTCGCGCTCGGGCTCGCGACGGCCGTCGCCGGGCGGCGGATCTTCGCCGGCATCGGCTACGCCGACATCCAGGCGGAGCACCGCCGTGCCGTCACCCGGCAGTACCTGCGCCTGCCGATGTCCTGGCACCGCGCGCACCCCACGGGCCAGCTGCTGTCGAACGCGAGCTCCGACGTCGAGGCGGCGACCGGCGTGTTCAACCCGCTGCCCTTCGCGCTCGGCGTCGTCGTGATGATCGGCGTCGCGGCCGTCGCCCTGCTGAGCACCGATGTGTGGCTCGCCCTGACCGCGCTCGGCATCCTCCCGCTGGCCGTCGTGGCGAACGTGGTCTTCCAGCGGCGCATGTCGCCGGCCGCGACGCGCGCGCAGCAGCTGCGGGCCGAGGTTGCCGACGTCGCGCACGAGAGCTTCGAGGCGGCGCTGCTGGTCAAGTCCCTCGGCACCGAGGACCGTGAGGAGCGTCGGTTCGCGCAGCGCACCGACGAGCTGCGGCGGGCCAACGTGCGCGTGGGCCGGATCCGGGCCGTCTTCGACCCGGTGATCGAGCTGCTCCCGAGCCTCGGGACGCTCCTGGTGCTGCTCGTGGGGACCTACCGCGTCGCCGCCGGCGCGGTCGGCACGGGAGACGTCGTCTCGGCGGCCTACCTGCTGACCATCATGGCCGTCCCCGTGCGCGCGTTCGGCTGGGTGCTGGGGGAGCTGCCGCGCGGCCTGGTCGGCTACGACCGCATCGCCCGCGTCCTGGACGCGCCGGGCGCGCTGTCGGTGGGCACGACGCCGCTCGAGCCGGTCGCCCGGGGCGCGGCCGTCCGCCTGCGCGGGGTCGGCGTGCGCGTCAGCGGGGACAGCGCCACGCAGCCGCTGCTGCACGACGTGGACCTGGACCTCCCACCCGGGCGCACCGTCGCGCTCGTGGGCGTGACGGGCGCGGGCAAGACCACGCTCGTGTCGCTGCTCGCGCGGCTGCGGGACCCGGACGAGGGCACGGTCGAGCTCGACGGCGTGGACCTGCGCGACGTCGCACCGGACGACCTCGCGCGCCAGGTGGCGCTCGTGCCGCAGCACGCGTTCGTGTTCGAGGACAGCGTCCGGTCGAACGTCACGCTGGCCGACGACGGGGACCCGGGCGCCCCCGGAGACGACGCGGTCTGGGAGGCGCTGCGCCTCGCGCGCGTCGACGGCGTCGTCCGTGCGCTGCCCGGCGGGCTCGACGCGCCGCTCGGCGAGCGCGGCGCGAACCTCTCGGGCGGGCAGCGTCAGCGCCTGGTCATCGCCCGCGCGCTGGTCCGGCGCCCGCGGCTCCTGGTCCTCGACGACGCGACCTCGGCGGTGGACCCGCGCGTCGAGCAGGAGATCCTCACGGGCCTGCGGCGCTCCGCGGAGGCCGGTGCCGGCGCCGGGCCGACCGTGCTCATGGTCGCCTACCGGATGTCGTCGGTGCTGCTCGCCGACGAGGTCGTCCACCTCGAGGGCGGCCGCATCGCCGACCGCGGCACGCACGAGGAGCTGCTCGCGCGCGACCCGGGCTACCGGGAGCTGGCGACCGCGTACCTGCAGGAGTCGGAGCGCCGCACCGCGGCCCGGGCGGCGGCGCCCGGTGACGAGGACGCGGTCGAGGGCCCCGACGAGGACGCGGTCGAGGGCCGCCGCGTCACGGGCCGGAGGAGCGGGCGATGAGCACGACGACGGCGCCGGACGGGCGCGGGCGCGCCGGGGTGCGCCTCGCGCGCACGAGCAGCCTCGGGCCGATGGCCACGCTGCGCCGCGGCCTGGAGATCTCGCCCCAGATCGTGCAGGGCCTGTGGCTCACGGTGCTGCTGGCGGTGGCGGCGGCTGCCGGTCGCATCGTCGTACCCGTCACGGTGCAGCAGACGATGGACACCGCGATCCTCGCCCCGGGCGGCCCGGAGACCGGTCGCGTGGTGGAGCTCGTCGGGCTGGCCGCCCTCGCCCTCGTCCTGGCGGGGGTCTGCTCGGCGCTCGTGAACGTCCGGCTCTTCCGCAGCAGCGAGGCCGGCCTGGCGACGCTGCGCGTGCGGGCCTTCCGCCACGTGCACGACCTGTCGGCCCTCACGCAGGGGACCGAGCGCCGCGGCAGCCTCGTCTCCCGCGTGACCTCCGACGTCGACACGATCTCGCTGTTCGTGCAGTGGGGCGGGATCCAGCTCCTCGTGTCCGTGCTGCAGATCCTCGTGGCGACGGCGCTCATGCTCGTCTACTCCTGGCAGCTGACGATCGTCGTGTGGCTGTGCTTCGTGCCGCTCTTCCTCGTGCTGCGCCCCGCCCAGAAGCGCGTGAGCGCCGCGTACGGGCTCGTGCGCGAGCGCATGGGCGCCATGCTCGGCGCGATCTCCGAGGCGGTCGTGGGCGCCGAGACGATCCGCGCCTACGGCGTGGCCCCGCGGACGCAGCGGCGCATCGACGCGGCGGTGAGCCGGACGCGCGAGGCGATGGTCCGCGCGCAGGTGCGGGTCGCGCTCGTGTTCTCGAGCGGCTCGTTCGTCGCCAACGCCGTGCTCGCGGCCGTCGTCGTCGTGGGCACCTTCCTCGGCGTCGCGGGCGAGATCACCGTCGGGCGGCTGCTCGCCTTCCTCTTCCTCGTCCAGCTCTTCACGGGCCCGGTCCAGATGGCGACCGAGATCCTCAACGAGCTCCAGAACGCGCTGGCGGGCTGGCGGCGCGTCCTCGGCGTCATCGACACCGAGGTCGAGGTCGCCGACCCGGCCGACGGTGGCCGCACGACGCCGCGCGGGGCCGCCGGCGTGGAGCTGCGCGGCGTCTCGTTCGCCTACCCGGACGGCCCGCCCGTGCTGCGCGACGTGGACCTGGTCCTGCCCGCGACGGCGAAGGTCGCCGTGGTCGGCGCAACCGGGTCGGGCAAGACGACCCTCGCGAAGCTGGTCACGCGCCTGGTGGACCCGGCGCAGGGCGCCGTCCTGCTCGACGGCGTCGACCTGCGCGAGCTCCCGCTCGACCACCTGCGCCGGCGCGTGGTGCTCGTGCCGCAGGAGGGGTTCCTGTTCGAGGGGACGGTGGCCGACAACGTCGCCTACGGCGCGCGCGAGGACGACCTCCCGGACCGCGAGGCCGCCGTCACGCGCGCGTTCGAGGACCTCGGCCTGGCGGACTGGCTCGCCGACCTCCCGGACGGCCTGCACACCGACGTCGGCCAGCGCGGCGAGCGCATGTCGGCGGGGGAGCGCCAGCTCGTCGCCCTCGCCCGCGCCCACCTCGCGGCGGCGGACTTCCTCGTGCTGGACGAGGCGACCTCGGCCGTCGACCCGGCGACCGAGGTGCGGATCGCGCGCGCGCTCGACCAGCTCACGGCCGGGCGCAGCACGCTGACGATCGCCCACCGGCTCTCCACCGCGGAGGCGGCCGACCTGGTCGTGGTGGTCGAGGCGGGACGGGTGGTCCAGGTCGGCCCCCACGAGGAGCTGGTCCGGCAGGACGGCCCCTACGCCGCGATGCACGCGGCCTGGCTCGCGCAGACGCGCTGACCCGTCCGGACGCGACGACGCGGTGCCCCGCGCCCGTGGCAGGATCGGCTGGTGCCCGACCTTCCTGCCTCCCCCCTCGACCCCGCCCTCGCCGCACGTCTGCGGCGGGACGACGCCGGCCTCGTGTGCGCCGTCGTCCAGCAGCACGACACGCGTGAGGTGCTCATGGTCGGCTGGATGGACGACGAGGCCCTGCACCGCACCCTGACCAGCGGACGCGTGACCTTCTGGAGCCGCTCGCGCCAGGAGTACTGGCGCAAGGGCGACACCTCCGGCCACGTCCAGCACGTGCGTTCCGTCGCGCTCGACTGCGACGGCGACGCGGTGCTCGTGCGGGTGGACCAGGTGGGCGCCGCGTGCCACACCGGCACGCGCACGTGCTTCGAGGCCGGGGGCGACCTCGGTGCGGTCGTCGGGTCCGGCGCCGCGGCACCGCGGGGTGAGGTGTGAGCGCCGCGCTCGACCAGCAGGCGCGCGAGGTCGCGGAGCTGACCTGGGGCGCGACCTGGCCGGCCCTGCCGACGTTCCGGGAGCTCGCCCGCGACCGGCGCGTCATCCCGGTCGTGCGCCGCCTCCTCGCCGACGAGGTGACCCCGGTGGGCCTGTACCGCACCCTCGCCGGCGGGCGTCCGGGGACCTTCATCCTCGAGTCCGCCGAGGTCGACGGCACCTGGTCGCGCTGGTCCTTCGTCGGCGTGGCGTCGCGCGCGACCCTCACCGTCACGGACGGCCGCGCCGCCTGGCTCGGTGACGTGCCGGTGGGTGTGCCGCGCGAGGGTGACGTGCTCGACGTCCTCGCCGAGACCCTCGAGGTGCTGCGCACGCCCGCCGTGCCCGGGCTGCCGCCGCTGACCGGCGGCCTCGTGGGTGCGCTCGGCTGGGACGTGGTCCGGCACTGGGAGCCGACGCTGCCGGCCAAGGCCCCCGAGGAGCTCGACGTCCCGGAGCTCACGCTGTGCCTCGCGACCGACCTTGCCGTGGTCGACCACGTCGACGGCTCGGTGTGGCTGGTGGCGAACGCCATCAACTTCGACGACACGGACGCGCGCGTCGACGAGGCCCATGCCGACGCCGTCGCGCGCCTCGACCGGATGCAGGCCGGCCTCGCGACGGCGCTTCCCGCCGCACCCGCCGTGCTCGCGGACGACGTCCCCGAGCCCGAGCTCGAGTTCCGCAGCCCGCGGCACGAGTTCACCGAGGCGGTGCGCGCCGGCAAGGAGGCGATCCGCGAGGGCGAGGTGTTCCAGGTCGTCATCTCGCAGCGGCTGGACCTCGACTGCCCGGCGGACCCGCTGGACGTGTACCGCGTGCTGCGGACCATCAACCCGAGCCCGTACATGTACTGCTTCGCGCTGCAGGACGCCGCGGGACGCGAGTTCGCCGTGGTGGGCTCGAGCCCGGAGACGCTGGTCAAGGTGACCGACCGCCAGGTCGTGACGTTCCCCATCGCCGGCTCGCGGCCGCGCGGCGCCACGCCGGCGCAGGACGCCGAGCTGGGTGAGGAGCTGCTCGCCGACCCCAAGGAGCGCGCCGAGCACATCATGCTCGTCGACCTCTCGCGCAACGACCTCGTCAAGGTCTGCGAGCCGACGAGCGTCGAGGTGGTCGAGCTCATGGCCGTGCGCCGGTTCAGCCACATCATGCACATCTGCTCGACGGTGGTCGGGACGCTGCGCGCGGGCGCCACCGCGCTGCAGACGCTCACGGCCACGTTCCCCGCCGGCACGCTGTCGGGGGCGCCCAAGCCCCGGGCGATCGCCCTGATCGACGAGCTGGAGCCGGCCCGGCGCGGCATCTACGGGGGCACGGTCGGGTACTTCGACTTCGCGGGCAACATGGACATGGCGATCGCGATCCGCACCGCGCTCATCCGCGACGGGCGCGCGAGCGTCCAGGCCGGGGGCGGGATCGTCGCGGACTCGGTGGAGGAGCTCGAGTACGCCGAGTCGCGCAACAAGGCCGCCGCCGCGGTCCGCGCGGTCCAGCTCGCCGCACGCCTGCGCGCCGCCCGATGACGGACGCGGTGCCGCGGGACCAGGCCGGCGGACCCGCGCCGGACGAGAACCGCGCGGCGCGGCCGCGCTCCGG
>NZ_JACEXH010000069.1:0-16651 GCF_014525465.1 Actinotalea sp. JY-7885
TGGGGCGGCGCCGCCACCACCGTCGGCGTCACGTCGGCGCGCCGCGCGAGCGTGGCCTCGTCGAGCGACTCCCGGGTGCGGCGCACGAGCTCGAGCGCCGCGGCGGCGTCGACGGGACGCTCGTCGGGCGCCCTCGCCGCCAGCGCGCCGACGAGCTCGTCGATCTCGGCGGGGAGCCAGGTCACCGCGTCCGAGGGCGGGGGCACGTCGGAGTTCACGTGCTGGTAGGCGATCTGGATCGGCGTCGCGCCCGTGAAGGGCTGCGTGCCGGTGAGCATCTCGTACGCGAGGATCCCGACGGCGTAGACGTCCGTGCGGGTGTCGCTGGTGCCGTGCGCCACCAGCTCCGGTGCCAGGTACGCGACGGTGCCGAGCACGGTCCCGGTGGTCGTCGCGGTGACCTCCGTGACGGCGCGTGCGAGCCCGAAGTCGGCGACCTTGATCCGCCCGTCGGTGGCCAGCAGCACGTTCTCGGGCTTGACGTCCCGGTGGACCAGCCCGACGCGGTGGGCGGCAGCCAGCGCGTCGAGGATCGCCGTGAGGGTGTCGAGGGTCTCGCCGACCGTCAGGGCGCCCTCGTCGGTGAGGCGGCGACGCAGGTCGGTGCCCTCGACGTACTCCATCGTCAGGTAGCTCGTCTCGCCGTCGAGCCCTTGGTCGAAGACGCCGACGAGCCCCGGGTGCGTGAGCCGGGCGGCGGCGCGCGCCTCGCGGCGGAAGCGTGCGACGAACTCGGCGCCCGTCCCGCCCTCCGCGAGGTGGGGGTGCATCACCTTGATCGCGACCTCGCGGTCCAGGCGGCGGTCGACGGCGAGGTAGACGGTCGCCATGCCGCCCCGCGCGATCCGGGAGAGCACCTCGTACCGTCCGTCGATCAGGTGACCGAGGAGGGGGTCCGCGAGGGTGGCTGCCACGTCGGCAGTCTACGGAAGCCGGTCCGCGGAACCCGTCAGGCGTACCGCGTCATGTGCGTCTGGATGTTCGCGACGTAGACCCGCGTGTCGGCGTACATGCCGTACTTCCGGACGCCGGCCTGGCCCTGGTAGTAGCTCGCGATGGCGGTCGGCAGGTCGGGGCTCGTCGCGACGAGCTGCTTGAGGATGGCCACGCCCGCCGTGACGTTGTCCCGGGGGTCGAGCAGGTTCAGGGGCCGCCCCACGAGGTCGGAGGCCCAGGCGCCGGAGGTCGGGATGACCTGCATCGTGCCGATCGCGTTGGCGGGGGAGACGGCCGCCTGGTTGAAGCCCGACTCCTGGAAGGCGATCGCCTGCGCGAGCGCCGGGTCGACGCCCATCGTGCGCGCCGTGCTGACGACCAGCGCCTGCATATCGGCCTTGCTGGGCACGCCGGCCGCGAGGAGCGCCGCCTTGTTGGCGTTCGCCGAGTCCACGGTGGCCTGCGGGTAGGTCCGCCCCGCGAACGTGTTCCCGACCAGCTGGGTGGTCGGCGCGGCCGCCGGGGCGGTCGCGGCGCCCGCACCGGGGACCTGGAGCGTCTGGCCCGCGCGGATGAACGCGTCGGCGCCCAGCCCGTTGGCGCTGATGATCGCCGACGTCGTCGTGCCGTACCGCGTCGCGATGCCGGAGACCGTCTCGCCCGCCACGACGGTGTGGCCGGTGGTGCTGGGCGGCGCGGCGACGGGCGCGGCCGCCGCGGGGGCGGCCGGGGCGGAGCCGCTCGGGATGGTCAGGGCCTGACCGATGCGGATCATGGCGTCGGCGCCCAGGCCGTTCGCGGCGACGATCGAGGCCGTCGTCGTCCCGTAGCGCGTCGCGAGCCCGGAGACGGTGTCGCCGCGGACCACGTGGTGCGTGGTCACCGCGGGGGCTGCCGGGACGGCTGCCGGTGCCGCTGCCGTCGCGGTGGGGATGACGAGGCGCTGGCCGGCACGGATCGACGCCCGGGCGTCGAGGCCGTTCGCGGCGACGATGGCGCTCACGCTGGTCGAGGTCCGCTGGGCGATGTGGCTCACCGTGTCGCCCGAGCGCACCTCGTAGTCCTGCGCGTGCGCGCTGGTGGCACCCGCGGCGACGCCCGCGACGGCCAGGGCGACGGTCATGCCGGTCCCCCCGGCCACGCGGCGCGTGGGGGACGGGGACCGCAGAGCGGCGGCGTTCGACATGGCTTCACCTTCGGTTGAGCGGAGTGCGACCGGCCGTCCCCCGGAGCCATTGCGGTGCCTGAGGGGCTGAAGTTGCCAGTGTTACTGGTGTGACAGATGTGAAAACTACCGCGCCCGGCTCGCCGACGGAAGGCGACGGCATGGTCCGGGCGGGTGACCGTAGGCTGGGGAGGTGACTTTCGAGGACCTGGTCGACGAGTGGCTCCCCCTTCCCGACGTCGCCGAGCGGCTCGGCACGGACGTGGGCAAGGTGCGGCGCCTGCTGCAGGAGGACAAGCTCCTGGCCGTGCGCCAGGGGGAGCGGCGCATCCTGGCGGTGCCCGCGAAGTTCCTCATCGAGACGGCGTCGGGCTGGGAGGTCGTGCCGTCGCTGCAGGGCACGCTCGTCCTGCTGCGCGACGCCGGGTTCTCGGACGAGGAGACGGTCGCGTGGCTGTTCACGCCTGACCCCTCGCTCGAGTCGCTGGGCACGGGCGCCACGCGGCCCTCGACGCCGGTGGACGCGCTGCGCGCGGGGCACAAGACGGAGATCCGCCGGCGCGCCCAGGCGCTGGCCCTCTAGCCCTCCGGTCCTCCGACCGCGCCGCGCGGGCGACCCGCCCTCAGGCGCGGCGGCGGACCAGGGCGGCGCCGAGGGCGACGAGCATGTCGCGCCCCTCCGGCTCGAGGTCCGAGGCGGCCAGGGTCCGCAGGGGCGGGTCGGCGAGGTCGTCGATGAGCGCCTCGACCGCGTCGACGGCGCCGGACCCGCGCAGGGTCGCCCGGAGCCGCTCGACGTCCAGCTCGGTGAGGTCCTGACGCCCGAGGTGCTCCAGCACGAGGGCCCGGTCGGCGGCGGAGGCCGCCCCGAGCGCGCGCGCGACGAGCACCGTGCGCTTGCCCTCGCGCAGGTCGTCGCCGGCGGGCTTGCCCGTGGCGGCCGGCTCGCCGAAGACGCCCAGCACGTCGTCGCGCAGCTGGAACGCCTCGCCGAGCGGCAGGCCGACCTCGCGGCACCGCGCGAGGGCGTCGGGTCCCGCCCCGGCGAGGGTCGCGCCGAGCGTGAGGGGGTGCTCGACGCTGTACCGGGCGCTCTTGGCGCGCACCACCTCCCGGGCCCGGGCCTCGTCGGCGGCCGGGTCGGTGCCCCAGGGCAGCGTCTGCGCGAGGACGTCGAGGTACTGGCCCACCGTGACCTCGGTGCGCATCGTGTCGAAGACGGCGCGGACGGCGCGCGCGCGCTCGGGGGCGAGCGGCGTGGTCGCGGCCGTGAGCTCGCGGTCGCACGCGATGAGGGCGAGGTCGCCGAGCAGGATCGCGGCCGACTCCCCGAACCGGTGGGCCGGGCCGGACCATCCCTGCTCGACGTGGCGCGCCTCGAAGGCGCGGTGGGCCGACGGACGTCCGCGCCGGGTGTCCGAGCCGTCCATGACGTCGTCGTGGAACAGGGCGGCCGCCTGGAAGAGCTCGAGGGCCGCGCCGCAGCGCAGCGCCGCCGCCTCCTGCACCGGGTCGTCCGCGTCGCCCCCGTGCGCGCGCCAGGACCAGTAGCACAGGGCGGCCCGCATGCGCTTGCCCCCGGCGAGCATCGCCGTCATGGCCTCCACCAGGGCCGCGGCGTCCGGGCCGATGCCGTCGAGCTCGGCGGCGAGGTCCTCGAGGTGGGCGTGCAGGGCGGCCTCCACGCCGGGCCGCACGCGAGCGATCGCGGTGGCCGCACCGGGGACGTCGTCGCCGGTGGTCGGGCCGGTGCCGGGGAGCGGGTGGGGCGGCTGCACGCGGCCAGCCTAGGCGAGGGCAGCCGACCCACGGCGGCCGCGACGGCGCCGGTCCGCGACGGTGCCGTCCGCGACGGTGCCGGTCCACGGGGTCCCGGTTCTCCACAGTCCCGGTTCTCCACAGGCGCGAGGGTCCCGGCGCCACGGCGGCCCCGCGGTCGGCTCGGATGGGCCCATGCCGACGACCATCCGCACCGCCGAGCCGCGCGAGCTGCTGTCCCTCGTGCCGTACCAGCTCGGGTTCCGTCCCACCGACAGCGCCGTGCTCGTCAGCCTCCGCGGGGACCGGGGCCGCGTCGGGCTCGTCGCGCGGGTCGACCTGCCCGACCTCGTGGACCCCGCGACGGGGCCCGGCATCGCGCGCTCGCTGGTCACCCACCTCGTGGACGACGGCGCCGACCGCGCGGTGCTCGTGCTCTACCCCCGCGGGCCCCGCGCAGACGCGGCGGCCGAGGTCCGCGCCGCGCGGGCCCACGTCCTGGCGGCGGCCGCGCCGCGCCTGCAGGGCGTCGAGTGCTGGGTGGTCGGGCCGACCGGCTACTACGCGGCCGGGTGTGCCGACGCCGCGTGCTGCCCTGCCGAGGGGCGGCCGCTCGCGGACCTGCAGTCCACCGAGGTCGGCCTGCACATGGTCCTCGCGGGCGCCGCGGTGCTGGCGTCCCGGGCCGAGGTGGCGCAGATCCCTCTCGCGCCCGCGGCGGCTCGCCGCAGTGCGCGTCGCGCCGCGGCCCGCTGGTCGCGCCACGCCGCGGACGCCGTCGACCCGGCCGAGCTGGTCGCGTGGCGTCGGGAAGGGATGGACCTGTGGCGGGCCGAGCTGGCCCGTGCGGCCGGTGCGCTGGCTCCGGCGGTGCGTGGAGGCACCGCCGCGGGAGCGGGAGGTTCGCGCGGCGCGCCCGGCCCGCGTCTGACGACGGTCGTCGCGGGACGCCTGCAGGCGGTCCTGGCCGACGTCCGGTGCCGCGACGGCGTCCTGCTGAGCCTGGTCCCGGACGGCGGCCCCGTCGCGGACGGCGTCCTCGCGGGCCACGACGAGGGCGTCGGCGCCGCCCTGGACGCCATCGTCGACCCGGTCGCGGGCGTGCCGCCGGACCCGGCGCTGCTCGCCGGCGCCGTCGCGCTGCTCGAGCAGGTCGCCGCGCACTGCCCACGCCGCGCGCTCGCGCCACCGCTGACTCTCCTCGGCGTCCTCGCGTGGTGGCAGGGGGAGGGGGCCAGGGCGGCCGTGCTGCTCGAGCGGGTGCTCGAGGTCGAACCGTCCTACCGGCTCGCCGCGCTGCTCGGCGAGGCGCTGGCGGCGGGCATGCCGCCGGGATGGCTGCGCCCGGCACGCGGCTGACGTGCGGGCACGTCGGTGGGCCGTCCCGTGATCGGGTAGCGTCGCTCCCGCTGGGCCAGTCCAGAGGAGGACAGATGAGCGTGGTGGTCGGCTACGTCGCGACACCGGAGGGCGACGCCGCGTTCGACACGGCCGTCGCCGAGGCCAAGGCACGGGGCGTCGACCTCGTGGTGGTCCTCAGCGAGCGGGGACACCGCTTCGGCGGCGAGACGCCGGACCTCGAGGCCCAGGCCGCCGACCTCCGCACCCGCGTGGCCGACAGCGGGGTCGCCCTCGACGTCCGCCGCACCACGGGCGGACGCGACGTCGCCGAGGACATCATCGACGCCGCCCGCTCCGGCGGTGCCCAGCTCATCGTCATCGGCCTGCGCCGGCGCAGCCCGGTCGGCAAGCTGCTCCTGGGGTCCAACGCCCAGCGCATCCTGCTGGACGCGCCGTGCCCCGTGCTCGCGGTCAAGCCGCCTGCGTCCTGAGCCTCCCGACGTCGGGAGCACCCGCGTCCTGAGGACCGGGCGCGGTGGCGGGCGCGCCCGCAGAGGTCCCGAATGCGCCCCCGGCAGCGCCGTCGGGCGCCCTGCCGCCGCCGCGGATCGTCACTCGGACGGCCTTCGAGGCATGGATCGGGACCCTCCTGACGTTACAATGTGCGTCTACTCCCGGACCAATCTCTGCGAGCCTGGCGCTGCCGAAAGGTTCTACGTGTCATCCCTCTCTTCTCGTTCTTCCCTCCCGCGTGAGTTCGAGCACCCTGCCCTGCAGGAGCTCGTCCGCCGCGGCCACACGCACGGCACCGTCGACGCAGCGGACCTGCGCCACGCCTGCGAGGTCGCGGACGTGGCGCCCGCACGCCTGCGGAGCATCCTGCGTGGCCTGTCCGACGCGGGCATCTCCGTGAGCGAGCCCACGCGCCCCGCCGTGGCGGCCGCCGCGACCCGCCGGTCCGGCACCACGACCGCCCTCGCGCCCGAGGCGGACGGCGCCGCGCCGGCCAAGCCCGCGGCGAAGCGCGCCACCACGAAGTCCGCGACCGCCAAGGCCGCCGCCAAGCCGGCAGCCGCCAAGGCCGCGTCCAAGGGCCCCGCGACCGCCAAGGCGAAGGCGGCCGCCAAGGCCGCCGCCGGCGGCGAGGACGTGGAGCCCACGGACGACGTCGAGCCCGGCGACGACGACGTGGTCGTCGAGGACGTCGTGGTCGAGGACGTCGTCGTCGTCGAGGGCGACGCCGAGGACGCGGGCACGACGGAGGACGGCGAGACGACCGCGAAGCCCGCCGCCAAGGAGGAGGAGACCGAGGACGCCGGGTTCACCTACTCCGACGCCGACGACGACGACGCCCCGGCGCAGCAGGTCGTCACGGCGGGCGCCACGGCCGACCCGGTCAAGGACTACCTCAAGCAGATCGGCAAGGTCGCGCTCCTCAACGCGGAGCAGGAGGTCGAGCTCGCCAAGCGGATCGAGGCCGGCCTGTTCGCCGACGAGAAGCTGGCCGCGAACCCGAAGCTCGAGCCCAAGCTGCGGCGCGAGCTCGAGTGGATCGCGTCCGACGGGCGCCGGGCGAAGAACCACCTGCTCGAGGCCAACCTGCGCCTCGTCGTCTCGCTCGCCAAGCGCTACACCGGCCGCGGCATGCTCTTCCTGGACCTGATCCAGGAGGGCAACCTCGGCCTCATCCGTGCGGTCGAGAAGTTCGACTACACCAAGGGCTACAAGTTCTCGACCTACGCGACGTGGTGGATCCGCCAGGCCATCACCCGCGCGATGGCGGACCAGGCGCGGACCATCCGCATCCCGGTCCACATGGTCGAGGTCATCAACAAGCTCGCCCGGGTGCAGCGGCAGATGCTCCAGGACCTGGGCCGCGAGCCCACGCCTGAGGAGCTCGCCAAGGAGCTCGACATGACCCCGGAGAAGGTCGTCGAGGTCCAGAAGTACGGCCGCGAGCCCATCTCCCTGCACACGCCGCTCGGCGAGGACGGCGACAGCGAGTTCGGCGACCTCATCGAGGACTCCGAGGCCGTCGTGCCTGCGGACGCGGTGAGCTTCACGCTCCTGCAGGAGCAGCTGCACCAGGTGCTCGACACGCTCTCGGAGCGCGAGGCCGGCGTCGTGTCCATGCGGTTCGGCCTCACGGACGGGCAGCCCAAGACGCTCGACGAGATCGGCAAGGTCTACGGGGTGACGCGCGAGCGGATCCGGCAGATCGAGTCCAAGACCATGTCGAAGCTCCGCCACCCGAGCCGTTCGCAGGTGCTGCGCGACTACCTCGACTGACCTGTGCCACGCATGAGCGCGAGGGCGGCCGGCCGTGTGCTGGCCGCCCTCGCCGTGCTCGGGGCCGCGGGCGTGCTCGTCGTCGGCCGCGTGCACGGCTCCTACGACGGGCTGCTGGTCGCGATCTCGGCGCTCGGCCTCGTCGGCGGCGCCGTGCTCCTCGTGCGCGACGCGCGTCGCGGGCGGGCGCCGGTGGGCCAGCCCGGTCGGCGGCCGCTGGTCTGAGCCGGGCCCCCGGTCCCGGACGTGCCCGGACCGCGGGGTCAGCCGCCGAACACCGCCGCGAGCAGCCACGTCGCGGCGGCGATGCACGCCAGACCGAGCTCGATCACCATGCCGAGCGCCGTCGCCTTGAGCGCGACCATCGCCGAGCCGCGCGCCTGCGCGACGTCGCGCAGACGCAGGTACTCCATGCCGAACAGGGCCAGCGGGAAGAACACGAGCAGCCCGATCACGGGGATCACGAAGAAGCCCACGATCCCCGCGAGCCCCGCCACGAGCAGCGAGCGGCGTGGCACGCCGGCGTCGCTGACCCGCTTGCCCGCGACGACGTAGGTCGCGGCCCACCCGGCCGCGAGCAGGAGCAGGGCGATGCCGAGCACGACCCAGCCGGTGACGGTCCCGGTGTCGATCGCCCACACGAGCAGGGCGACCGCGATGAGCAGGGACCCCGGCAGCACCGGCACGACGATGCCGACCAGGCCGACCAGGATGGCGAGTCCGACGAGCAGGTCCACGAGGTCCAACGGTCACTCCAGGGGGCGGGCAGCGCGGCTGCGGGGGAGGCAGGGCGCCGGCGGGCGGCGCTGCGCCGGGGTCGGCAGCAGAGCCTACGACGCGAACGGCCGACGACGCGGGGCCCATCGACGACACAGGACGACGCAGGCCGATCAACGACGCAGGGCCCGGGACGGTGTCCCGGGCCCTGGAGGCTCGTCGTGCGAGCGGGTCGCCGCGCCAGGCGGCGGTCGTGGATGTCAGCGGGTCGGTGCGCCGTGCTCCTCGAGGAGCCGCTCGGTCTCGTCCTGGACGCTCACCGCGACGTCCGCGAACGCGGACGCGTGGCGGCGACCGTGGTGGGCGCAGAAGAGGAGCTCGCCGGTCGGCAGCACGACACGCACGTATGCCTGAGCGCCGCAGCGGTCGCAGCGATCGGCTGCGGTCAACGGGGAGGTCGTCGTCGTGGTCACCGCTCCATACAACCACCCCGACACCGACCTGACCCCCCGGAAGCGGCGATATTCGCTCACCGCGTAGTCCGTTGGTCCCTTGTGCCCGAGCCGCGTCCCTCCGCGCGCTCCGGGGCCGGGGTCCCGGCCCCGGTCGCGCCTGCCGGGGCGTGTCGGGCCCAGCACCTAGGATCGGGGCGTGACCAGCACGGTGTCAGAGTCCAGCTACACCGCCCGCCACCTCTCGGTGCTCGAGGGGCTGGAGGCGGTCCGCAAGCGACCCGGCATGTACATCGGGACCACCGACTCGCGCGGCCTGATGCACTGCCTGTGGGAGATCATCGACAACTCGGTCGACGAGGCGCTGGGCGGTCACTGCGACCGGATCGACATCGTGCTCCACGCGGACTCCTCGGTCGAGGTGCGTGACAACGGCCGCGGCATCCCGGTCGACGTCGAGCCCAAGACGGGGCTCTCGGGCGTCGAGGTCGTCTTCACCAAGCTGCACGCCGGCGGCAAGTTCGGCGGCGGCTCGTACGCGGCGTCGGGCGGCCTGCACGGCGTCGGCGCGAGCGTGGTCAACGCCCTGTCCTCCCGGCTCGACGTCGAGGTGGACCGCGGCGGTCGCACGCACCGGATGACCTTCCACCGCGGCGAGCCCGGCCGGTTCGCGGACCCGGCCGCCGGCGCCGACCCGGACGCGCCGTTCACCCCGTTCGTGGACGCGTCCGAGCTCGCCGTCGTCGGCAAGGTCCCCCGCGCGCGGACGGGCACGCGCGTGCGCTACTGGGCCGACCGCCAGGTGTTCCCGCGCACGGCCGTGTTCTCGTACGACGAGCTCGTCTCGCGCGTGCGGCAGACGACGTTCCTCGTGCCGGGGCTGACGATCACGGTGCGCGACGAGCGCGGCCTGCCCGGGACGCCGGGCGCCGAGGGCCCGCACGAGGAGACCTTCGTCCACCACGGCGGGACCGTCGACTTCGTCGAGTTCCTGGCGCCCGACACGGCCGTGACGCAGACGTGGCACCTCGCCGGCACCGGCACCTTCACCGAGACGGTGCCCGTGCTCGACGGGCGCGGCCACCTGATGTCGCAGGAGGTCACGCGGGAGACCGAGGTCGACGTCGCGCTGCGGTGGGGGACCGGGTACGACACCGAGGTCCGCTCGTTCGTCAACATCATCGCGACGCCCAAGGGCGGCACGCACCTGGCCGGCTTCGAGCAGGCGCTGCTCAAGACGCTGCGCAAGCAGGTCGAGCTCAACGCCCGGCGGCTCAAGGTCTCCACGAAGGACTCGTCGGAGCGCATCGAGAAGGACGACGTCCTCGCCGGCCTCACCGCGGTCGTCACCGTCCGCCTGGCGGAGCCGCAGTTCGAGGGCCAGACCAAGGAGGTCCTGGGGACCGGACCGGTCCGTGCGATCGTCGCCAAGGTCGTGGAGACGGAGCTCACGGCCCTGCTGACGTCGAGCAAGCGCGACCTCAAGGGCCAGGCCAGCCTCGTGCTCGACAAGGTCGTCGCCGAGATGCGGGCCCGGCTCTCGGCGCGCAAGCAGAAGGAGATCTCGCGGCGCAAGAACGCCCTGGAGACCTCGGCCCTGCCCGCCAAGCTCGCGGACTGCCGCAGCGACGACGTCGAGCGCAGCGAGCTCTTCATCGTCGAGGGCGACAGCGCGCTCGGGACGGCCAAGCTCGCGCGCAGCTCGGACTTCCAGGCGCTCCTGCCGATCCGCGGCAAGATCCTCAACGTCCAGAAGGCCTCGATCTCGGACATGCTCAAGAACGCCGAGTGCGCCGCGATCATCCAGGTGCTCGGCGCGGGCTCGGGGCGCAGCTTCGACCTCGAGGCGGCGCGCTACGGCAAGATCGTGCTCATGACGGACGCCGACGTCGACGGCGCCCACATCCGGACCCTGCTGCTCACGCTGTTCTTCCGGTACATGCGTCCCCTGGTCGACGCCGGACGCGTGTACGCCGCGGTCCCGCCCCTGCACCGCATCGAGGTCATCGGCGCCGGCTCGCGCAAGAACGAGTACGTCTACACGTACTCCGAGGCCGAGCTGGCGACGACGCTGAAGAAGCTCGAGCGCTCCGGGCGCCGCTACAAGGAGGACATCCAGCGGTACAAGGGCCTGGGCGAGATGGACGCGGACCAGCTCGCGGAGACGACGATGGACCCCCGCCACCGGACCCTGCGCCGCGTCACGGCGCAGGACGCCGCGGCCGCGGAGACGGTCTTCGAGCTCCTCATGGGCTCGGAGGTCGGACCGCGCCGCGACTTCATCGTGGCCGGTGCGGCGCAGCTCGACCGCGCCCGCATCGACGCCTGAGCGCCGGCACGCTCTAGGGTCTCCCACGTGACAATGCTCGAGCCGATCGCCGTCCGCGCCGACCCGCCCGACGTCCTCGAGGTACCGCACGCGCACCTGGAGCTGTCGTGGCGTCCCCTGCAGGCCCGGGACGCGACGGCGCTGCACGCCCTGATCGAGGCCATCCAGGTGGCGGACGCGCGGCCCCAGCGCGAGTCCTACGAGGACGTCGTGGAGATGTTCGAGGGCGGCTGGAAGGACCTGGAGCGCGACACCCTGGGCGGCTTCGACACCCACGGCGTGATGCGCGCGTACGGCTTCGTGGAGGTGCTCCCGAGCGACGTGAGCACGGTGCGCGCGTTCCTGCGCGGCGGGGTGCACCCGCGGTGGCGGGGGCGCGGCCTCGGCCGGGCGCTCGTGGGCTGGCTCGAGGGCCGGGGTCGGCAGAAGCTGGCGGAGTCCGGCAAGGAGCTGCCCGCCCGCCTGGCGGTGTTCGTCGACGAGTCCGCCCGCGACCACCGGCGGCTGTGGGCCGCCGCGGGCTTCAGCCCGGTCCGCTGGTACACGGAGATGCGCCGCGACCTCGCCCAGCCGCTCCCGGACGCCCAGGTGCCCGCCGGCGTGCGCGTCGTCGGCTGGGAGCCGGAGCTCGACGACGCGGTGCGGCGCGCGCACAACGAGGCCTTCGCCGCCGACCACTGGGGCTCCGAGCCGCGGACGCCGGAGACGTGGCGGCACGGCCCGCACTTCGCGCCCACGTGGAGCTTCGTGGCGCTCGGCGACGGGGACGAGGTCCTGGGGTACCTGATCTCGGGCCGTTACGAGGACGACTGGGCCGCGGACGGGTACACCTCCGGCTACACGGAGCTGCTGGGCGTCCGCCGCGCGGCGCGCGGGACCGGTCTGGGCACGGCGCTCCTGGCGCGGGCGATGACGGCGTACCGGGCGGACGGCATGCAGTACGCGTGCCTAGGGGTCGACACCGCCAACCCGTCCGGCGCCCACGGCATGTACGAGCGTCTGGGCTACGAGGCCACCCACGGCGAGGTCCTGTACAGCGTCGAGCTCTGAGCCCTGCCGGGCCGGCGGTCCCGCGAGGCGCCGGCCCCGCGGTCAGCCGACGGCGTGCAGCGGGGCGGGCAGCGCGACGCCGCTGCCGTCGCGGCGCGGGTCGAGGGGCGGCAGCTCGAGGGCCTGACCGGCCGAGCCCGTCGCCCGGACGGGCGCCGGCCCGACCCAGGCGAGCAGGAGCGTGTCCTCGCCCCGCAGGAAGCGCTGCGCCCGCACGCCGCCGGTCGCGCGACCCTTGGCGGGGTACGCGTCGAACGGCGTGACCTTGGCGGCGCCGGGCTGCGTGCCCGCCAGCGCGCCGGAGGTCCCGGCGACCGTGACGACGACCGCCTCGGGCGTCCCCGCGGGGACCGCGCCGAAGAAGACCACGCGCTCGCCGGGCGCGAGCTTGATCCCCGTCATCCCGCCGGCCGGGCGGCCCTGCGGCCGCACCGCGGCCGCCCCGAAGTGCAGCAGCTGGGCGTCGCTCGTGACCAGCACGAGCTCGTCGTCGTCCCCGACCACGGTGGCGCCCACCACCTCGTCGCCGTCGCGCAGGCCGATGACGTCCCACGCGTCGCGGCTCGGCGCCTGCTCGCTCACCACGCGCTTGACGACGCCGCCCGCGGTGCCCAGCGCCAGCGTCGGGCTGTCCGCGTCGAGGCCGACCAGGGCGAGGACGCGCTCACCGGGCCCGAGCTCGAGCACCTCGCTGACGGGCACGCCGCCCGAGAGCGACGGGGGACCGTCCGTCGGCGGCATGCCGGGCAGGTCCAGCACCGGCAGGCGCAGCACGCGGCCCCGGTTCGTCACCGCCCCGATCTCGCCGCGCGTGGAGGTCAGCACCCGCGAGGCGACGACGTCGTGCGCGGCGCGGCGGCCCTCGCGCGCCGGCTCGGTCTCGTCGGCGGTACGGGCGAGGAGGCCCGTGCCGGAGAGCAGCGCCCAGCAGGGGGCGTCGGCGATCTCGAGCGGCGCGGTGCGGGCGGCGGGCGCTCCGACCACGCCGGACCCCCCGGCGTGCTCGAGCAGGATGGTGCGGCGCGGCGTGCCGAAGGTGGCGGCGACCTTCGCCATCTCGTCGCTCACCACGGTCCGCAGCAGCGCGTCGTCGGCGAGGATCGCCTCCAGCTCGGCGATCTCGCGACGCAGCTGCTCGGCCTCCTTCTCCAGCTCGATCCGCGAGAACCGCGTGAGCCGCCGCAGCCGCAGCTCGAGGATGTACTCGGACTGCTGCGTGGACAGGTCGAAGACGCTCATGAGGCGCTCGCGCGCGACCTCGGCGGTGTCCGACGCCCGGATCACCTGGATGACCTCGTCGATGTCGAGGATCGCGACGAGCAGGCCCTCGACGAGGTGCAGCCGCTCGAGGCGCCGCGCGAGCCGGTGCGCGGTGCGCCGCCGCACCACCGTGAGCCGGTGGCTGACCCAGACCTCGAGCATGTCCCGCAGGCCGAGGGTGCGCGGCTGGCCGTCGACCAGCGCGACGTTGTTGATGCCGAAGGAGTCCTCCATCGGCGTGTAGCGGTACAGGTGCTCGAGCACGGCCTCGGGGTCGAAGCCGCTCTTGACCTCGATGACGAGCCGGAGCCCGTGGGTGCGGTCGGTGAGGTCGGTGACCGCCGTGATGCCGCCCAGCTTCTTGGCCTGGACCGCCTCCTTGATCTTCTCGATCACCTTCTCGGGACCGACGAGGTAGGGGAGCTCGGTGACGACGATCCCCTTGCGGCGGGGCGTGACGTTCTCGATCCGCGCGGTCGCGCGCGTGCGGAAGGTGCCGCGCCCCGTGCGGTACGCCTCGCGCACGCCCTCGAGGCCGACGATCTTGCCGCCGGTCGGCAGGTCCGGCCCGGGGACGAACCGCATGAGGTCCTCGAGCGTCGCGTGGGGGTTCGCCACGAGGTGGCGCGCCGCGGCGACGACCTCGACGAGGTTGTGCGGCGCCATGTTGGTGGCCATGCCGACGGCGATCCCCGAGGCGCCGTTGACGAGGAGGTTCGGCAGCGCGGAGGGCAGGACCTCGGGCTGGGTCAGCTTGTTGTCGTAGTTGGGGCCGAAGTCGACGACGTCCTCGTCGAGGTCGGTCACCATCGCCATGGCGGCAGAGGCCAGGCGCGCCTCGGTGTAGCGCGGGGCCGCGGGGCCGTCGTCGAGGGAGCCGAAGTTGCCGTGGCCGTCGATGAGGGGCAGGCGCAGGGAGAACGGCTGGGCCATGCGGACCAGCGCGTCGTAGATCGCCGTGTCGCCGTGGGGGTGGAGCTTGCCCATGACCTCGCCCACCACGCGGGCGGACTTCACGTGGGCCCGGTCGGGGCGCAGGCCCATGTCGGCCATCTGGTAGAGGATGCGGCGCTGCACGGGCTTGAGGCCGTCGCGCGCGTCGGGCAGGGCCCGCGCGTAGATGACCGAGTACGCGTACTCGAGGAACGAGCCCTCCATCTCCGCCTGGACGTCGATCTCGACGATGTTCTCGGCGACGGGTCCGACAGGCGCGTCTGGGGTTCGGCGGGCCATCGGCGGCGGGGCTCCTCGGTTCGTGCGGGGCGGACGTCCCATTGTCGCTGCTGGCGCGCCGGTCCCGGTCCCGCGACGCGCCCGGCGGCTAGCCTGGGCCGGTGAGCGACGCGGCGGGCCCGGCTGGGAGCACGGCGCCGGGCTACCCCCGTCACTGGGAGGCCGACGTCGTCCTGCGTGACGGCAGCACCGCGCACGTGCGGCCCATCCGCACGCAGGACGCGGCTCGGCTGCAGGCCTTCCACGTGGCGCAGTCCGAGCGCTCGACGTACTTCCGCTTCTTCGCCCAGCTGGAGCGGCTGCCCGAGCGGGATCTCACCCGGTTCACGCAGGTCGACCACCACGACCGGGTCGCGCTCGTCGCGGTCACCGACGCGCCCGAGGACGAGGGCGGCGAGCGCATCATCGCCGTCGCCCGCTACGACCGGACCGGCCCGGCCGAGGCCGAGGTCGCCTTCAACGTCGCGGACGACCACCACGGCCGCGGGCTGGGTTCCGTGCTGCTGGAGCACCTCGCGGCGGCGGCGCGCGAACGGGGCATCCGGCGCTTCACGGCCGAGGTGCTGCCGCAGAACGGGCAGATGCTCGGTGTGTTCCGCGTCGCCGGCTACGTCGTGCGCCAGCACCTCGACGACGGCATCGTCACCGTGTCGTTCGACCTGGACCCCACCGAGCGCTCGCTCGCCGTCATGGCCGACCGCGAGCACCGGGCGGAGGCGCGCAGCGTCCGCGCCCTGCTCACCCCCGCGTCGGTGCTCGTCGTCACGGACGGCGGCCCGGGCACGCGCGCACCGGCCCTCGCCGTGGTCGCGCACCTGCGCGGCACCGGTGCGCCGGGCGACCCGCCCGCCGTGGGCGCGGGTGACGCCGACGGCGTCCTGCGCCCCGTCGTCCACGTGGTCGGACTGACGGCGGACGACGCCGCCGGCGCGCTGGTCCACGACGACGTCGCGACCGTGCCCGGCCGGGTCGACCTGCTCGTCCTGGCCGTCGCCGCCGAGCGCGCCGCCGACGTCGTGCGGCGCTGCGCACGGCTCGGGGCCCACGGCGTCGTCGTGCTGACGGGCGGGTTCGCCGAGACGGGACCCGACGGCCTCGCGCACCAGCGGGCGCTCGTGCGGGCGGCGCACGGCGCGGGGATGCGCGTGCTCGGCCCGGCGTCGTTCGGCTTCTTCCGCCACGGCGACGCGTCGGCGCGCCCGGGTGCGTCCGGTGACGGCGCCGGGGGCGGCGACCCCGCGCCCACGGTCAACGCCTCGCTCACCCCGGCGCTGCCGCAGCCGGGGAGCCTGGCGCTGTTCTGCCAGTCCGCGCCGCTGGCGGTCGGGCTGCTCGCCTCGGCGCGACGCCGCGGCCTCGGCCTGTCGACCTTCGTCTCCTCGGGCAACCGCGCCGACGTGTCCGGCAACGACCTGATGCAGTTCTGGACCCAGGACGACGCGACGCAGGTGGTCGGGCTCTACCTCGAGTCGATCGGGAACCCCCGCAAGTTCGCCCGCGTCGCCCGCCGGCTCGCCTCCGGCAAGCCGCTCGTCGTGCTGACCGCCGGGCGCTCCGGGCACGTCGTGCCCGCCGGCCACGCGCTGCGCACCACGCGCGTGCCGCGGCGCGCGCTCGACGAGGTGCTGCGCCAGTCCGGCGTCGTGCGCGTCGAGAGCCAGCACGCGCTGCTCGACGCGGCGCAGCTCTTCGCGCACCAGCCGCTGCCCCGCGGCCGCCGGGTGGCCGTGCTCACCGGGTCCGAGCCCATGGCCGCCCTCGTCGCGGAGGCGGCGTCCTCGGCCGGCCTGACGGTGGTGGACCGGCGCGCCATCCTCTCGGCGGGGGAGACGGAGGAGGAGCTGCGGCTCCTCGACGCCACGCTGAGCGAGGTCTACGCCGACCCCGGGACCGACGTCGTGGTCGTCGTCCACGTCCCCACCCTCGGCGCGCCGGACCCCCGTGTCGCGGCCGCGGTCGCGCGAGCCGCCGCGGGCTCGGGCCGCACGACCGTCGCGTGCGTGCTCGGTCTCAGCGGCATCACGCCCGCGCTGACGGCCACCGACGCCGAGGGCCGGACCTGGTCGGTCCCCGCGTACGCGGCGCCCGAGGACGGCGTCGCCGCGCTCGCCGCCGCCGTCC
>NZ_JACEXH010000070.1:0-16593 GCF_014525465.1 Actinotalea sp. JY-7885
GTGACCGGCGCCGGACCGGCCGGCGCGGCTGCGCCGGCCGAGGCGGGCCGGGCGCCGTTCGACGACGAGGCGACCTGAGGCGCCGTCGTCGCGCCCGGTCCGCGGGACCGGGACCCGTCGTCGGCACGCTGCCGGACCTGCCAGAATGCACGGCATGCCGAGCACAACCACTGCGGCGTCGAGGCCGCGCATCCTCTCGGGGATGCAGCCGACGTCGGACTCCCTGCACCTGGGCAACTACCTCGGGGCGCTGACGAGCTGGGTGGCCCTGCAGGACGAGCACGACGCGCTCTACACCGTCGTGGACCTGCACGCGCTGACCGTCTCGCCCGACCCGGCGCAGCTGCGCGAGCGGTCGCGACGCACGGCCGCGCAGTACCTGGCCGCGGGCGTGGACCCGGCCCGCTCGGTGCTCTTCGTGCAGAGCCACGTCCCGGAGCACACCGAGCTCGCGTGGATCCTGTCGTGCCACACGGGGTTCGGCGAGGCGTCGCGGATGACGCAGTTCAAGGACAAGGCCGCGAAGCAGGGCGCCGAGGGCACGACGGTCGGGCTGTTCACCTACCCGGTGCTCATGGCCGCCGACATCCTGCTCTACGACGCGGCGCTCGTCCCCGTCGGAGAGGACCAGCGCCAGCACCTCGAGATCACGCGCGACCTCGCCCAGCGCATGAACGCCCGGTACGGCCCCATGTTCGTGGTGCCGACGGCGCACATCGTGCGTGAGACGGCGAAGATCTACGACCTGCAGGAGCCGACGGCGAAGATGAGCAAGTCGGCGGCGTCGCCGAACGGCCTCATCGACCTCCTGGACGACCCGAAGGTCATCGCGAAGCGGATCCGCTCGGCCGTCACCGACACCGAGCGCGAGATCCGGTTCGACGCCGAGGCGAAGCCGGGGATCGCCAACCTGCTGACGATCTACTCGGCGCTGACCGGTCGTCCGGTCGAGGCGATCGTGGCCGACTACGAGGGCAAGGGCTACGGCGACCTCAAGGTCGACCTCGCCGACGTCGTCGTGGCCTTCGTCACGCCCTTCCAGGAGCGCGTGCGCGCGTACCTCGACGACCCGGCCGCGCTCGACGACGTGCTCGCCGAGGGGGCGGAGCGGGCCGGTGCGATCGCGCGCGGCACGATGGCGCGGGTGCGCGACGCCATCGGGCTGCTGCCGGCGCGGGGACCGCGGGCGTGAGGCTGCCGGAGCGGTCCGGGGACCAGGTGCGGATCGGTGTCGCCCTCCAGGTCCCCGAGCCGTACGGGCGCGAGCTGCAGCGGGCGCGTGCCTCGTTCGGGGACCCGCTCGCGCAGGACATCCCGCCGCACGTGACCCTGCTCGGGCCGACCGTCGTGGAGCCGTCCCGCCTGGAGGTCGTCGGGGACCACCTGACGGCCGTGGGCAAGGAGCACGGGCCGTTCACCGTCCTGCTGCGCGGCACCGGGACGTTCCGGCCGGTCTCCGACGTCGTGTTCATCCAGGTCGTCAAGGGCATCGCCGAGTGCGAGCAGCTCGAGCGCGCGGTCCGGTCCGGTCCGCTCGAGCAGGAGCTGCGGTTCAACTACCACCCCCACGTGACGGTGGCGCACGACGTCCCCGACGAGGCGCTCGACCGGGCGTTCGACGAGCTCGCGGGATTCGAGGCGGAGTTCGAGGTGGACAGCCTCCAGGTCTTCGAGCACGGCGACGACGGCGTCTGGCGCGCGGTCCGCGACTTCCCCCTCACCGCGACCCCCTGACCCGCGGCGCGCCACCAGGCCGCGCGCGGAGCCTCGTCCCGCGGAGCGGAGCGTCGTGCCGTTGCGCGGAGCGTCGTGCCCGCTGCGGAGCGCCGTGCCCGCTGCGGCGCCCGGTGCCGGAGCGTCGTGCCGTTGTGCGGAGTGTCGTGCCCGCTGCGGTGCGCCGTGCCCGTGTGCGGAGCGTCGTGCCGCCACCGTGGAGCGTCGTGCCGCGACATGCCGGCGTGTCCCGGCACCACGCTCCGCGCTCGGAGAGGGCGGCACGGTGTGGGGCTACCGGGTGGATCGCACGGGCTGTGGAGGACGGCGTCGTCCACAGGCGCTCGAGGCCCTCCCGCGGCGCGTAGGCCCGGTGCCCGACCCTGTCGGCATGACCCCTGCCGTGTCCCTCGCCGTCGAACGGTCGAGCCGTGCCCGACGCGCTCGCGGCCCCGTGCTCGTCCCGCTCCGACGGGGCGTCTGGGCGCCGGCCGGCACGGACCCGACGGACGCGGACCTACGGATCGCGGCGGTCGCGGCGCAGCTGCCGGCCCACGCCGTCGTCGGCGGGTGGGCGGCAGCACGGCTGCACGAGGTGACGGCGGGCGGGCGGGACCCGGTCTTCGACGGCGGGCCGCGGTGGGAGGAGAGGCCGATCGGCCGCGGGCGGTGCGCGCGCGTGCTCGTCTGCGCCGCGCGTGACAGCAGGCTCACCCACCGGCCGGACGTGCGCGTGTTCCGGAGCCCTGTCCCCGACGGCCAGCGCGAGCGCGTCCTCGGGATGACCGTGGCGTCCGCGGTACGGTCGGCGTTCGACATGGCGCGACTGCTTCCCGTGACGTCGGGGGTCATCGCCGTCGACCGGATGCTGGCGCTGCGGCTGATGACGATCGACGACCTCGCCCTGCTCGTCGCCGCCCCGGGCAGGTGGCAGGGAAGGCCGGCCGCGCGCCGCGTGCTCACGCTGTGCGACGCCGGCGCCGAGTCACCGCAGGAGTCGGTGCTCAGACTGCTCTGGGTGGGCGCCGGGCTGCCACGTCCGCGTGCCAACGTCGAGGTCCTGGACCGGGACGGCCGCTTCGTGGCCCGCGTCGACCTCCTCGACCCGGATGCCGGCGTCGTGGCGGAGTACGACGGCGGCTACCACTCGGGCAGCGATCGCCGCAGCCGGGACGCCGCCCGGCAGGAGACGCTCGAGCGGCTGGGACTCGTCGTCGTGCGTGCCACGTCGGTCGACCTGGAGGACGGGGGTGCGCGCGCCTGGCAGATGCGACTGCGGGCGGCCTACGGCCGTGCGGCACGCCGACCGGGTGACGAGCGCCGCTGGGTCATCGGCCCCTGAGGTCGCCGCAGGCGCCGGGGACCGCCCCGCGCCGGCCAGCGTGGAGCCTCGTGCCGCGACGCGCCGGCGTGTCGGCGCACGCCGCTCCACGGTCGGGGCACGACGCTCCGCACGGGGCACGACGCTCCGCACGGGGCACGACGCTCCGCACGGGGCACGACGCTCCGCACGGGGCGCGACGCTCCGTACACGGGACAGCGCTCCGCGCTCGGGACGACGGCCCGGAGCGGCGGGTGCGCGGGTGTGCGGGGTGAGCCGGGTGGGACGGGTGAGGTGGGGCCTCGGTCAGAACGCGCGGGTGATCATCGCGCGCTTGACCTCCTGGATGGCCTTGGTGACCTCGATGCCGCGGGGGCACGCCTCGGTGCAGTTGAAGATCGTGCGGCAGCGCCACACGCCTTCCTTGTCGTTGAGGATCTCGAGGCGCTGGGCGCCGCCCTCGTCGCGGCTGTCGAAGATGAAGCGGTGCGCGTTGACGATGGCCGCGGGGCCGAAGTACTGGCCGTCGTTCCAGAACACCGGGCACGACGACGTGCACGCGGCGCACAGGATGCACTTGGTCGTGTCGTCGAAGCGCTCGCGCTGCTCGGGGGACTGGAGGCGCTCGGCCGAGGGCTGGTTCCCGCTCGTGATGAGGAACGGCATGATCTCGCGGTAGGAGGCGAAGAACGGCTCCATGTCGACGACGAGGTCCTTCTGGACCGGCAGGCCCTTGATGGGCTCGACGACGATCGGCTTGCGGATGTCGAGGTCCTTGAGCAGGGCCTTGCACGCCAGCCGGTTGCGTCCGTTGATCCGCATCGCGTCGGAGCCGCAGATGCCGTGCGCGCACGAGCGGCGGAAGGTCAGCGACCCGTCGACCTCCCACTTGATCTTGTGCATCGCGTCGAGCACGCGGTCCGTGCCGTGGGCCGTGACCGTGAAGTTCTCCCAGTACGCGCCGACCTCGGGCGCGTCCGGGTTGAAGCGGCGGATGCGGAGGGTGACCTCGAAGGTGGGGACGGCGCCGGCCTCAGGGGCGGGCGCGGCCTCGCGGGTGTCCAGGGCGGTCATCAGTACTTGCGCTCCATCGGCTGGTAGCGGGTCATGGTCACGGGCTTGGTGTCCAGCCGGATGTGCGTCTCGCCCGGTACCCCGGTCGCCTTCGCGTAGGCCATGGTGTGCTTCATGTAGTTCTCGTCGTCGCGCGTCGGGAAGTCCTCCCGGAAGTGTCCCCCGCGGGACTCCTGTCGCGCGAGCGCACCGACGACGACGACCTCGGCCAGGTCGAGCAGGAAGCCCAGCTCGACCGCCTCGAGGAGGTCCGTGTTGAACCGCCGGCCCTTGTCCTGGACGCCGACGTTCAGGTAGCGCTTCTTCAGGGCCCGCACGTCGGCGAGCGCCTGGGTGAGGGACTCCTCGGTGCGGAAGACCTGGGCGTTCGCGTCCATGGTCTCCTGCAGCGCGCGGCGCAGGTCGGACACGCGCTCGTCCGCCGCGGCGCCGCGCATGCGCTCGAGCTCCGTGACGACGGCGGCCGTCGGGTCCTCCGGCAGCTCGACCCACGGCGCGGTCGCCGCGTAGGCGGCGGCCGCGATGCCGGCGCGCTTGCCGAAGACATTGATGTCCAGCAGCGAGTTCGTGCCGAGGCGGTTGGAGCCGTGGACCGAGACGCACGCGACCTCGCCGGCGGCGAAGAGCCCGTGGATGCGGTCGGTGTTGTTGCGCAGCACCTCGGCGTCGATGGTCGTCGGCACGCCGCCCATGGCGTAGTGCGCGGTCGGGTACACCGGGACGGGCTCGGTGTAGGGCTCGATGCCCAGGTAGGTGCGTGCGAACTCGGTGATGTCCGGCAGCTTGGCGTCGATGTGCGCGGGCTCGAGGTGCGTGAGGTCGAGCAGCACGTAGTCCTTGTTCGGGCCGCAGCCGCGCCCCTCACGGACCTCGTTCGCCATCGAGCGCGCGACGATGTCGCGCGGCGCGAGGTCCTTGATGGTCGGGGCGTACCGCTCCATGAAGCGCTCGCCCTCGCTGTTGCGCAGGATGCCGCCCTCGCCGCGCGCGGCCTCCGAGAGCAGGATGCCCAGGCCCGCGAGGCCCGTCGGGTGGAACTGGAAGAACTCCATGTCCTCGAGCGGGATGCCGCGCCGCAGCGCGAGCGCCATGCCGTCACCCGTGAGGGTGTGGGCGTTCGACGTCGTCTTGAAGATCTTGCCCGCGCCGCCGGTCGCGAAGACCACGGACTTGGCGCGGAAGACGTGGATCTCGCCCGTCGCGAGCTCGTAGGCGACCACGCCGCTCACGGCGACCGGCTCGCCGTCGGGCACGTCGCCCGTCGCGAGGTCGTGCGTGAGGAGCACGTCGAGCACGTAGAACTCGTTGAAGAACTCGACGTCCTGCTTGACGCACTGCTGGTAGAGCGTCTGCAGGATCATGTGCCCGGTGCGGTCCGCGGCGTAGCAGGACCGGCGCACGGCGGCCTCGCCGTGGTTGCGGGTGTGGCCGCCGAACCGGCGCTGGTCGATCTTGCCCTCGGGCGTCCGGTTGAACGGCAGGCCCATGCGCTCCAGGTCGAGGACCGCGTCGATGGCCTCCTTGGCCATCACCTCGGCCGCGTCCTGGTCGACGAGGTAGTCACCGCCCTTGACGGTGTCGAAGGTGTGCCACTCCCAGTTGTCGTCCTCGACGTTCGCGAGGGCGGCGCACATGCCGCCCTGCGCCGCGCCCGTGTGCGAGCGCGTCGGGTACAGCTTGGTGAGCACCGCGGTGCGGGCGCGGGTCGAGGACTCGAGCGCCGCCCGCATCCCCGCGCCGCCGGCACCGACGATGACGACGTCGTACTGGTGGGTCTGCATCAGGGTGTTCGGTCCTTGTCTCGTGCTTCAGGCGGTGCAGAAGGAGGGCAGGAGGTCCGCCGGGGCGCCGGCGGGGCACGGCTCGAACGTGTAGATCACGAGGGTGCCGAGCACGACGACGACGACGAACGACAGGTACAGCGCGCTCTTGAGCACGATGCGCGTGCCGGTCCGCTCCGCGTAGTCGTTGATGATCGTCCGCACGCCGTTGGTGCCGTGGATCATCGCGAGCCAGAGCATCAGCAGGTCCCAGACCTGCCACAGCGGGGAGGCCCACTTGCCGGCCACGAAGCCGAAGTCGATGGCGTTGATGCCGTCACCGTCGATGAGGTTCATGAACAGGTGACCGAAGATCAGGACGAGCAGGAGCGCGCCCGATCCCCGCATGAACATCCAGCCGTAGAGCTCGTAGTTCGTGCGGCTCGTGCGGCGCCCGGAGCGCGGGCTGCGCGGCGCGGCGACGGCCGGCGCGTGCGTGGCGAGATCGGGCATCAGTGCCCCCCGAAGACGTTCATGAGGTGCCGCGGCAGGAAGCCCGCCATGGTCACGACGAAGAGGCCGATGACGATCCAGAGCATGACCCGCTGGTAGCGCGGTCCCTGCGACCAGAAGTCGATCAGCATGACGCGGATGCCGTTGAAGGCGTGGAAGACGATGGCGGCGACGAGGCCGGCCTCGCCGAGGCCCATCACGGGGTTCTTGTACGTGCCGATGACCGCGTTGTACGCCTCGGGGGAGACCCGGACCAGCGAGGTGTCGAGCACGTGCACGAGGAGGAAGAAGAAGATGAGGAAGCCGGTCACGCGGTGCGCGACCCAGGACCACATCCCCTCGCGGCCGCGGTAGAGCGTGCCAGCCGGTGCTTCGGGCACTGGAGATTCCTCCCGGGCGGGTAGAGAGACGTCGTCGTCCGGCCCGGGCCGCGCACGGCGCGCCCCAGGACCCGGAGTCACTGTAGGGCCGACTCTAGCTTCGGCCCGAGCACACGAGCGCCCGCTGTCGAGGGACACGGGTCCCGCTCGGGACGGTTTGTGACCAACGACACAGATCGGCCGGGCTCCCGGCGACCTGGCAGGATCGCCTCCCATGACGGACGAGTCCACGACCGCGGCCCTCATCCCGGGATTCCGGGCGATCGTGCCCGCGGGTGGCGCCGGCACGCGGCTCTGGCCCCTCTCGCGCGCGGGGGCGCCGAAGTTCCTGCACGACCTGACCGGGACGGGGCGCACCCTCCTGCAGGGGACGGTCGACCGGCTCCTCCCGCTCACCGGGCCCGACGGCGTGGTGGTGGTCACCGGGCGGGCGCACGAGGACGCCGTCCGCGCGCAGGTGCCCGAGCTGGGCGCCGGGGCGGTGCTCGCGGAGCCGTCGCCGCGCGACTCCATGGCTGCCATCGGCCTCGCCGCCGCGGTCCTCGCCCGCCGCGAGGACGACGTCGTCGTGGGCTCGTTCGCGGCGGACCACGTCATCGACGCGGGCCCCGGCTTCACCACGGCGGTCCGGGAGGCCGTCGCGGCGGCCCGCGCGGGGTACGTGGTCACGGTCGGCATCCCGGCGAGCAGCCCGTCGACCGCCTTCGGCTACGTGCACCAGGGCGAGCCCCTCGGGCTCGCCGACGCGCCGGGCGCACGCCACGTGGTCGACTTCACCGAGAAGCCGGACGCCGAGACCGCCGCGGCGTACCTGGCGACGGGGGAGTACCGCTGGAACGCCGGCATGTTCGTGGTGCGGGCGGAGGTGCTCCTCGGCCACCTCGAGCGGCAGCACCCCCAGCTCCACGCCGGGCTGCTCGAGATCGCGGCGGCGTGGGACACGCCCGACCGCGACGACGTCCTGGCGCGCGTGTGGCCGGGCCTGCTGCGGATCGCGATCGACCACGCCATCGCCGAGCCGGTCGCGGCCGAGGGCGGCGTCGCGGTCGTCGACGGCGCCTTCAGCTGGGACGACGTCGGCGACTTCGCGTCGCTCGGCGACCTGCTGCCCGCGGACGAGCACGGCACCCGCGTCCTCGGGCCGGCCGACGACGCGCTGGCGCTCGACGCGACCGGCGCCCTCGTGGTGCCCGGGACCGGACGCCTGGTGGCCGTCCTCGGGCTCGACGACGTCGTGGTGGTCGACACGCCCGACGCGCTCCTGGTCACGACCCGCGCGCGGGCGCAGGGGCTCAAGGCGGTGGTGGACACGGTCCGCGAGCGGGGCCGCACGGACCTGCTCTGAGGCGGTGCGGGCGCGACGAACTAGGCTCGGCGCGTGCTGGACTCCGCCCCCACCGTCCCGGTCGACCACCTGAACGGGCTGGTCGACGCCCTCGTCGACGAGCTCGTCGAGATCCGCCGCGACCTGCACGCTCACCCGGAGGTCGCCCGCACCGAGCGGCGCACCTCGGACCTCGTCGCGGACCGCCTGCGCCGCGCCGGGCTGAGCCCGCGCATGCTGCCGGGCACGGGCGTGGTGTGCGACCTCGGGCCGAGCCCCGTGGCGACCGGCCGCCGACGCATCGCGCTGCGCGCCGACCTCGACGCGCTGCCCGTGCCGGACGTCTGCCGCCACCCGTGGCGCTCGACCGTCCCCGGCCTCTCGCACGCGTGCGGGCACGACGTGCACGTCGCCGCCGTCCTGGGGGCCGGGCTCGTGCTCGCCCGGCTCGCCGAGGAGGGCCGCCTCGCGACGGGCGTGCGGCTCGTCTTCCAGCCCGCGGAGGAGGTCCAGCCCGGCGGCGCCCTGGACATCATCGAGGCCGGGGCGATGGACGGCGTGTCCCAGGTCTTCGCGGTGCACTGCGACCCGAAGCTCGACGTCGGCCGCGTGGGCACGCGCATCGGCCCGATCACCTCGGCGTCGGACCCCGTCACGGTGACGTTGACGGGCGCCGGCGGCCACACGTCGCGCCCCCACCTGACGGCCGACGTCGTCTTCGCGCTCGGCCAGGTCATCACGCAGGTCCCCGCGGTGCTGGGCCGGCGCCTGGACCCGCGCTCGGGCGTGAACCTCACCTGGGGGCAGGTCCACGCGGGCAGCGCGAGCAACGCGATCCCCGCGAGCGGCACGGTCCGGGGCACCCTGCGCTGCCTCGAGGGGCGCGCGTGGGAGGAGGCGTCCGCGGTGCTGCGGGAGGCCGTCGAGCAGGTCGTCGCGCCCTACGGCGTCGACGTCGACGTGCAGCACCTGCGCGGCGTGCCGCCCGTCGACAACGACGCCGCCTCGACGCGCCTGCTCGACGCGGCCGCCCGCGAGGTGCTCGGCAGGCACTCGGTCGAGCTCACGGAGCAGTCGCTCGGCGGCGAGGACTTCGCGTGGCTCCTCACGCGCGCACCGGGTGCCATGGCGCGCCTGGGCACGCGGGTGCCGGGCGGGCGCACCTTCGACCTGCACCAGGGCGACCTCGACGTCGACGAGCGCGCGATCGGCGTCGGCGCCCGGCTGCTGGCGCGGGTCGCGGTGCTGGCCGGCAACGACGCGGCGGCCGCGCCGGCGTCGCCCGCCTGAGTCCGGCCGCGCGCGGCGGAGGCCCCGCCAACATTCCGGTTGCGTAACGACCCCTCGTTCGTACCAGCCGGTAACAATCGCGCCCTCGGTGGGAGTTATGGTTTCGCCGTACACCAGTCGGTCAGGTGCCACTGGTGCGGAGCACGCCCGAGGAACGCCGCACATCCCCCGCAGCACCCGTCGAGCGCGCCCGGTCGGCTGACACAAACAGGAGTGACGACGTGAAGAGACTGACGCGAGCAGCGGTGCTGACGGCCGCCGCAGCACTGACCCTGAGTGCCTGTGGCGCGGCCCCCGAGGAGGAGACCGAGTCGACCGCCGGTACCGAGGAGACGGCCGAGGCGACCGTCGACTTCACCGCGTGCATGGTCTCGGACGAGGGCGGCTTCGACGACGCGTCCTTCAACGAGTCCGGCTTCCTGGGCCTCGAGCGTGCCAAGGAGGAGCTCGGCATCGAGACCCGCACGGCCGAGTCGTCCGACCCCGGCCAGTACACGGCCAACGTCGACTCGATGGTCCAGGAGGGCTGCGACCTCATCATCGGCGTCGGCTTCGCGCTCGAGGACCCGATCCAGGCCGCGGCCGAGGCGAACCCGGACATCCAGTTCGCGCTCGTCGACAGCGCGTTCAGCGCCGACGACTTCAGCCCCGTCACGCTCGACAACGCCAAGCCCCTCCTGTTCAACACGCAGGAGGCCGCGTACCTCGCCGGCTACCTCGCGGCGGGCACGAGCGAGACCGGCACCGTCGCGACGTACGGCGGCCTGCCCTTCCCGTCCGTCACGATCTTCATGGACGGCTTCGTGGACGGCGTCGAGAAGTTCAACGAGGACAACGGCGCGTCCGTCGCCGTCCTCGGGTGGGACAAGGAGGCCCAGAACGGCTCCATGATCGGCGACTTCAGCAACACCGAGGGCGGCCGCACCACCACCGAGCAGTTCATCGCCTCGGGCGCGGACGTCATCCTCCCGGTCGCCGGCCCCGTCGGCGCGGGCTCGCTCAACGCCGCCTCGCAGGCCGACGGCGTCTCGGTCATCTGGGTCGACTCGGACGGCTACGAGCAGGAGTCCAACGCGGACACCAAGAACCTCATCCTGACCTCGGTCATCAAGCAGATCGGCACCGCCGTGTTCGACACGATCGCCTCGGCGGTCGACGGCGAGTTCTCGAACGAGCCGTACGTGGGCACGCTGGAGAACGGTGGCGTGGACCTCGCGCCGCTGCACGACTTCGAGAGCACGGTCGACCCGGCGCTCGTCGAGCAGGTCGACGCCCTGCGCGAGCAGATCATCAACGGCGAGATCGTCGTCGAGTCGCCCTCGGCGACGCCCGTCGAGTGAGCTAGATCTCACTCGAGAGCATGACGCAGGTGGTGGCCCGGGGCGCACGCCCCGGGCCACCGGCCTGTGTAGCACGAAGCCTCCGCGTCCCCGTCGGGACGAGGTCCTGCCGGGCGCATGGGCGCGTCACTAGGCTCGGGACAGCAGGAGCACCACCACCGTTCGGGAAGGGCGACGACGCCGTGACGCAGGTACAGCCGGGCGAGGACACGCCATGAGGCTCCAGCTCGAGGGGATCACGAAGCGGTTCGGTCCGCTCGTGGCCAACAACGCCATCAGCCTGACCTTCGAGCCGGGGGAGATCCACGCCCTGCTCGGGGAGAACGGCGCGGGCAAGTCCACCCTGATGAACGTCCTGTACGGCCTCTACCGGCCGGACGAGGGCCAGATCGTCATCAACGGCAAGCCCGTCTTCTTCACGGGCCCCGGCCAGGCCATGGCCGCCGGGATCGGCATGGTGCACCAGCACTTCATGCTCGTCCCCGTCTTCACGGTCGCGGAGAACGTCGTGCTCGGCCACGAGCCGACGTCGGGCGGCGGCCTCATCGACCTGGCGCGGGCCCGCGCCCTGGTGCGCGAGATCTCGGACCGGTTCGGCTTCGCGGTCGACCCGGACGCGCTGGTCGAGGACCTGCCGGTCGGGGTCCAGCAGCGCGTCGAGATCATCAAGGCGCTGAGCCGCGACGCGAAGATCCTCATCCTCGACGAGCCCACGGCGGTCCTCACGCCGCAGGAGACCGACGAGCTCATCGCGATCATGCGCCAGCTCAAGGACGCCGGGACCTCGATCGTCTTCATCACGCACAAGCTGCGCGAGGTCCGCGCCGTGGCCGACCGGATCTCGGTCATCCGGCGCGGGACCGTCGTCGGCACCGCGGACCCCAGCGACAGCGAGGCGAAGCTCGCCTCGCTCATGGTCGGCCGCACGGTCGACCTGGGCGTGGACAAGCAGCCGACCGACCCGGGCGACGCGACCTTCCAGGTGCGCGACCTGACGGTCATCGACCCCAGCGGGGCGCGCGTGGTCGACGGGGTGAGCCTCGACGTCCACCGCAGCGAGATCCTCGCGATCGCCGGTGTCCAGGGCAACGGGCAGTCCGAGCTCGCCGAGGCGATCCTGGGCCTGCGCAGCGCGTCCGGCGGCTCGATCACGCTCGACGGGAACGAGCTCCTCGGCCGCAGCGTCGACGAGGTCCTGCGCGCGGGTGTCGGCTTCGTCCCCGAGGACCGCAGCACCGACGGCCTGATCTCGTCCTTCTCCATCGCGGAGAACCTCATCCTCGACCTGCACGGCGAGAAGCCGTTCGCCAGCTACGGGTCGCTGTCCCCGTCGCGGGTGGCCGCGAACGCGGCACGCGCGGTCCAGGAGTTCGACGTCCGCCTCACCTCGGTGCACGACCCCATCAGCACGCTGTCGGGGGGCAACCAGCAGAAGGTCGTCCTCGCGCGGGAGATGTCCCGGCCGCTGCGCCTGCTCGTCGCGAGCCAGCCCACGCGCGGCCTCGACGTGGGCTCCATCGAGTTCGTGCACAAGCGGATCGTCGCCGAGCGCGACCACGGCACGCCCGTGGTGATCATCTCCACCGAGCTCGACGAGGTCCTCGCCCTCGCCGACCGCATCGCGGTGATGTACCGGGGCAAGGTCGTCGGCGTCGTGCCGGGCAGCACGAGCCGTGACGTCCTCGGCCTGATGATGGCCGGCGCGCCGCTCGAGGAGGCCCAGCGCGCGGCCGCTTCCCACCACACCGCCCTCAGCGAGGCCGGAACGATCGACGGGATCCCCCTGTGAGCACCACCGACACGCTCGTCGCGCCGTCCGCGCAGCCGAGCACACCGACGGGCCGCGGCGGGCCCGGTCTCCTGCAGCGCGTCCTGGACGCCTCGTGGCTGACGATCACGCTCGCGATCGTCATGGCCCTCATCGCGTCCTCCGTGCTGATCGCCGCCGCGAACGCCGAGGTGCAGGACGCGGCCGTCTACTTCTTCTCGCGGCCCACGGACCTCCTCACCGCGGCATGGGACGCCGTCTACTCGGCGTACTCCGCGCTCTTCCGCGGCGCCGTCTTCGACTACCAGGCCGAGGGCCTGCGGCGGGTCCGGCCGATCACCGAGACGATGACGGCGTCCGTGCCGCTCATCCTCGCCGGCCTCGGCCTCGCGGTCGCGTTCCGTTCGGGGCTGTTCAACATCGGTGCGCAGGGCCAGGTGCTCATGGGCGCCGCGGCGGCGACCTTCTTCGGCATCACCTTCACCCTGCCGGTCGTGCTCCACGTCGTGGCCGCGTGCGTCGCGGCGATCGTCGTCGGGGCCCTCTGGGCGGGCATCGCCGGCTTCCTCAAGGCCCGGACGGGGGCGAACGAGGTCATCGTCACGATCATGCTCAACTCGATCGCGACCTACCTCGTGGCGTTCCTGCTGACCACGACCGTGCTGCGCCAGGGCGGGACCCGCCCGATCTCGCCCCCGGTCGGGCCGAACTCGCTCATGCCCCGCATGCTGGGCGAGCAGTTCCGGCTGCACTGGGGCTTCGTCGTCGCGCTGCTCGCGGCGGTCGCCGTGTGGTGGCTCATGGAGCGCTCGGTGCTCGGGTTCCAGTTCCGGGCGGTCGGGGCCAACCAGCGCGCCGCCCGCACGGCCGGCATCCGCGTCAACGTCGTGTTCGTCACGGTCATGCTCGTCGCCGGTGGCCTGGCGGGCCTCGGCGGCGCGATGCAGATCCTCGGCACGGACCGGACGCTGCAGGAGTCGAGCGCCGGCAACATCGGCTTCGACGCCATCACCGTCGCACTGCTGGGGCGCTCGAAGCCGGTCGGCACGGTCCTGGCTGCGCTGCTGTTCGGTGCCCTGCGCGCCGGATCGCCGCTCATGCAGACCTCGGCCGACACCCCGATCGACATCATCCTCGTCATCCAGGCCTCGATCGTGCTGCTCATCGCGGCGCCCGTCCTGGTCCGCGAGCTCTCCCCGCTGCACCGGATCGCGCAGCTCTTCGGCTACCGCATGAAGGAGGCCAGCGCATGAGCATCCAGATCGATCCCGTGCCCAGCACGGTCGTCGAACCCGCCGGTGCGGGCGCCCAGGCACGCATCTCCTGGCGCGGCCCGGTCCTCTACCTCGGCGTCGGGCTCCTCGCGCTCGTCGTCTTCGGGCTCCTGACGCCGAGCGGGGACACCACCCGCTTCCTCGTCGCGACGAGCACCGACATGGTCCACATCGCCACGTTCGGGGTCCCGTCGCGGGCGACGGCGCTCGTGCTGTCCCTGCTCGCCCTCGGCCTCGGTGGCTGGGCCACCTGGCTCACCGCGAACCGCAGGACGGTCCCCACGTGGGTCCAGCTGACGTTCGGCGGCGTCGTCCTCCTGGCCTTCCTGGTGTGGGTGATGGCCGGGAACAGCAACGCGATGCCGTTGACCGTGCTCCTCACGGGTGCGCTGACGCTCGCCGTCCCGCTGGTCTTCGGCTCGCTCGCCGGCCTGCTGTGCGAGCGGTCGGGCATCATCAACATCGCGATCGAGGGCCAGTTCCTGGCCGGCGCGTTCCTCGCCGTCGTCGTCGCGAGCCTGACCGAGAACCCCTACGCGGGGCTGATCGCGGCGCCCGTCGCCGGCGCGCTCGTCGGCGCGGTGCTCGTGATGTTCGCGGTGCGCTACTGGATCGACCAGATCATCGTCGGCGTCGTGCTCAACGTGCTCGTCGTGGGCGTGACCAACTACCTGTTCTCGACGGTCCTGTCGGAGAACACCGACGCGTTGAACTCGCCGCCCCGGCTGCCCACCCTGGCCATCCCGGTGCTGTCCGAGATCCCCGTGCTGGGACCGGTGCTCTTCAAGCACTCGATCATCGTCTACCTCATGTACGTCGTCGTGGCGGTGCTCCAGGTGATGGTGTTCCGCAGCCGCTGGGGCCTGCGGATGCGCGCCGTCGGCGAGCACCCGAAGGCGGCGGACACGGTGGGCATCAAGGTCAACCGGACGCGTGTGCTGAACACCGTGCTGGGCGGCGCGGTCGCCGGGCTCGGCGGCGCCGCGCTCGTCTCGGCCGGGCTCGCCTTCAACAAGGAGCTGACGAGCGGCAAGGGCTACATCGCGCTCGCCGCCATGATCCTGGGCCGGTGGAGCCCCAAGGGCGCCCTCGCGGCCGCCCTGCTGTTCGGCTTCGCGGACTCGCTGCGCCAGGTGCTCAACAACCTCGGCTCGCCCGTCCCCAGCCAGTTCCTCTCGATGCTCCCGTACCTCGCGACGATCTTCGCCGTCGCCGGCCTCGTGGGACGCGTCCGCGCGCCCGCCGCCGAGGGCATCCCCTACAAGAATTGAGGCTCTCGTGACCCGCCAGACCCCCGACGTCGACTGGGAGGCGCTGCGCGCTGCCGCCCGCGACGTGATGACCCGGGCGTACGTGCCCTACTCCGAGTTCCCGGTCGGCTGCGCCGCGCTCGTCGACGACGGCCGTGTCGTCGTCGGCTGCAACGTGGAGAACGCCTCGTACGGCGTGGGCCTGTGCGCGGAGTGCGCTCTCGTCGGTGCGCTGCACACCTCCGGCGGCGGGCGCCTCGTGGCGTTCGCGTGCGTGGACCGGCACGGCAACGCGCTGATGCCCTGCGGCCGGTGCCGCCAGCTGCTGTGGGAGGCGGGTGGCCCCACGCTGCTCGTCGACACGGTGAGCGGGATCCGCCCGATGACCGAGGTGCTGCCGGACGCCTTCGGGCCGGCCGACCTGGTGGAGCGGGCATGAGCGCCGCACCGCGCCACGAGGCGCACGACGCCGTGGACGTCATCCGCACCAAGCGCGACGGCGGCCGGCTCGACGACGCCCAGATCGACTGGGTCGTCGACGCCTACACCCGCGGGGTCGTGGCGGAGGAGCAGATGGCCGCGCTCGCGATGGCGATCCTGCTCAACGGCATGGAGCGGGCCGAGATCGCCCGCTGGACCGCCGCGATGATCGCCTCGGGCGAGCGGCTGGACTTCTCCGGCCTCTCGCGTCCGACGGCGGACAAGCACTCCACCGGCGGCGTGGGCGACAAGATCACGCTGCCCCTCGCGCCGCTGGTCGCGGCCTACGGCGTCGCCGTCCCGCAGCTGTCCGGGCGCGGCCTCGGCCACACCGGCGGCACGCTCGACAAGCTCGAGGCGATCCCCGGCTGGCGCGCGGCGCTGACCAACGACGAGATGATGCGCCAGCTCGAGGACGTGGGCGCGGTCATCTGCCAGGCGGGCTCGGGCCTGGCGCCCGCCGACCGCAAGCTCTACGCCCTGCGCGACGTGACGGGGACGGTCGAGGCCATCCCGCTCATCGCCAGCTCGATCATGAGCAAGAAGATCGCCGAGGGCACGGGCTCGCTCGTCCTCGACGTCAAGGTCGGCAGCGGCGCGTTCATGAAGGACCTCGACCGCGCGTCGGAGCTCGCCCGGACGATGGTCGAGCTCGGCACCGACGCCGGTGTGCGCACCGTCGCGCTGCTCACCGACATGTCGACGCCGCTCGGCCTGACCGCGGGCAACGCGCTCGAGGTCCGCGAGTCGGTCGAGGTGCTGGCCGGCGGCGGCCCGCCCGACGTCGTGGAGCTGACCGTGGCCCTGGCCCGGGAGATGCTCGCCTCGGCCGGTCGCGACGACGTCGACCCGGCGGACGCGCTCGCCGACGGCCGCGCGATGGACGTGTGGCGGCGCATGATCGCCGCCCAGGGCGGCGACCCTGACGCCGCGCTGCCGGTGGCGCGCGAGACCGAGGTGGTCTTCGCGCCGGCCGACGGCGTGCTCGTCGAGCTCGACGCGCTCGCGGTCGGCGTCGCGGCGTGGCGCCTGGGCGCCGGCCGTGCGCGCCGCGAGGACGTGGTCCAGGCGGGTGCGGGCGTCGAGCTGCACGCCAAGCCCGGCGC